>JAQBHK010000402.1:0-8820 GCA_032127815.1 Desulfobacterales bacterium | reverse complement strand
TTTCGGGATGGGTTTTTAAGGGCAGTATCTGGCTGTTGATTCTAAAATCCTTAATTTCGTTATCCCGGCAATATCGAAGGGCTTTTTGCAGTGCTTCGGCATTGTGCCGGCATATTGCGGCAAGGTGCTCAAGCTGTTGATTCCGGGGGAATTCCTGAAGATATTTGGCGGTCGCGCGACGAAACTTTATGGGCTCTTTTTGAAAAATACAGCACAAACCAAAACGAAGCATGGAAAAATTCTCCTGCAATCACTATCGCGGTTGTCAAAACAGCTTTTTGTTTCAAGTGCCGAATACTTTCGTTTAAACCGGCAAAAACTCATCCCCGGCTTTCAAACCGGCTATTCTTATCCACCGACCAGCGGACGCGTCTTTACCAATTTGAAATAAACCAGAAAGCTGGATTCGCCGGCGTCCTGATCGGAAGGATATTTTTTCCGGCTTAACGAAGCAATCAGAGCCGGATCGTTTTCCTCTCGATCCTTGGTTAAGTAAAGTCTAACCCCTTTATATCCCGGACCGTCTTCCTTGAACAAATAGGTGGCGTGGGGGTTTGACCGGATGTTTTTATACGATTGCCGCTCCCGCATAATAAATGTCAGCAAACCGTCCTCCATAACATGGGGCCTGGCGTAGACGGCTGAATTTACATTTCCCTTGCCGTCCGATGTAGACAGTATGCCAAAACCTTTATTGTTTTCAAAATAATCTTTTAGTTCCATAAGAACCTCCTCGATATGGCTTTATGTATTGTGCAATGCATTATCTGAACAGTAAGTTCTCCTTGGTCTGCCGTCAAATTTTAATCGCGTATTTTGCAGGCGGCGGGGAGCTTAGGTGTAAAGGGTTGTGGTTCTGACAGCATCGGTTTGCCGGTGGTTTTGCAGAGATTGGGCAAAAATAACCTTTTATGGACGGACGCTGATTATAAAACTTCCCTGTTGATTTTCTGCCACAGGTCAGAAGGTATGGGCAGTTTTTTGCCGTCCAGGCTCAAAACCGGTACAGCCCCCATTAAGGAGTTTGTAACCATCACTTCATCAACAGCAAAAAGATCTTCCGGTTTCACGGCCCTCTTTTCCACCTTATAGTCCCACACCGAAAGCAGCCTGCAGACAACCGCTTCCATGATTCCCGGCAAAACATGCAGGGAGGTTGGCCGTATTACGGTTTTATCTTTGATCAGCAGGATGTTGGCCGTGTTGGTTTCGGAAACGGTATTGTCCGGGTTCAGGATCAAGGCTTCGTCGGCATTGTGGTTTTTAGCCCATTTGCCGGCCAGAAAATAATACAGATAATTGAGCGTTTTATGGTCGGCCAGGGGGGTCTGGCGCGGATGCGGATATAAGGCCAGGTTCAAGCCCGGTTCTTTTTTATCTGTCAGACGATGTGTATATGGTCTGGCGGTTACCATCAGAGAATGGTTGTAGGGAGGGGTTTGGCGGTCTCCCATGGTGACCATCATTTTTACGGCTGCGATTGTATTGAGCAGGCCGTTTTGTTCTAAAACCTGATGGATAACTTCATCCCAGGTAAGATCCGGCGGTTCTTTATCAAAAAGGTGCTGCCAGGTTTGGTAAAAGCGATCAATGTGGGCATCCAGATGCTTGGGGTTGCCGTTGTCCGTTCGGATGGTTTCAAAAAACCCGTAACCGTACTGCAAGCCCAGGTCGGTTATGGGGATAACGGCTTGCTCCTGCGGCTCCAGGGAACCATTGATCCACACATAGCTTTGCTTTGAAGATTTTTTTTCTTTGCCCATAAAAACCTCCATCAGCGTTCTACCTTTATGGATGGTTTCTTCATATTCGTCCAGCAGGTCAGAGTCGAAAACGATGCCGCCCCCCACGGAAAAGATAATTTTGTCGTTGTATATAGTGGCGGTACGGATAGCGATGGAAAGGTCCATGGTGTCGTGAAAACTGATGTAACCGATGGAGCCGGTATAGATGTGCCGACGGTGGGGCTCGAGTTCGTCGATGATTTCCATGGTTCTGATCTTGGGACAGCCGGTGATCGATCCTCCGGGGAACGTGGCCTTTAAAAGATCAATCTGATCACAGCCTCGGTCCAGTCTGCCCTCGACAATCGATACCAAATGATAGACATTCTGGTAGGCCTCCAGGCGTTTGTGTTCCGCCACCCGGACAGATCCGGCCTTACAGGCTTTGCCGATGTCGTTGCGCAAGAGATCTACAATCATGGAAAGCTCGGCATCGTCTTTTTTGCTTTGCTTAAGCTCCCGGCCGAGCTGTTCGTCTTGGGCCGGCGTTTTGCCCCTGGGCCGGGTACCTTTAATGGGCCTGGTTTCAATGCGGTTGCCGGTTTGCAGCAAAAACCTTTCAGGGGATGTAGAGACAAGCTGATGGTCGCCGGCATTGATATAGGCAAAAAACGGAGCCGGATTGTTAGCGTACAGTTTTGCAAAAAGATTGAAGGTATCCCCCTCAAAGTCCATCTCAAAACGCTGGGACATGTTGACCTGGTAAACATCACCCGCTGCAATGTATTCCCTGATGGTTGCAACGGCAGAAAGGTAGTTGCCTTTTTTGAAATTAGATTTAAATCCGGCCGCCTCGCCGCTGAAGCTTCCTTTTGCCGGAGGTTCCGCCGCCAGGATTTGTTTAAAAAACATCAGATCATCATCCAGACTGCTTTGCCCGGCAAGGTTGCGCTCAGGGATGCAGAGCCGGGTATGGCCAGTATTTTTGTCGTGAACAACGATAATCGAGGGTGCAAAAAAACAGATATGCGGAAGTTGCAGGTCGTCTACGGATGTGCGCGGAAGTTTTTCCAGAACATCTTTAAGGTCGTAAGACAGATAACCAAAAAGCCCGGCCGCAAGCGGCTCAGGCCAACCAGCTGGATCCAACCCAAGATCATTCAGACGAAATGCGTTAATGATCCAGCGCAGGGTGTCGAAAGGATCGGCTTTAAATTCAATGGTTTGATCCGCGGACGTGATTGTCATCTTCCGGTTGCGTCCCTTGAATGTCAGCCATGGTTTGGCACCCAGAATGTGGTAGCGGGCACAATCAAGGTCGCCGCCGCTCAAAAGCACGGTTGTACCGGCCATGGCAGCAAAGCGGGCGGAAAAATCTACAAACGATTCGTCAAGGTCAATCGGTTCGATATGAATACCGGCTATCTCGCCGGTTGTTTTTTTGATTTCATCCATATTGCAAGGAGTCCAGGAAAATTCCGTTGGCACTGCGCATGCCGGAATCTGAAACAGCGAGCGGTCCCAGCCCGAGGAAGTTTTCGACAAGCAAGTAACCGTTTTCAGTGAGAAAACTTTCAGGATGAAACTGAACACCGTGTAGCGGATACTCCGGGTGGGACATTCCCATAATCACCCCGTCGGGGCTGCGGGCGGTTACATTGAGCGCGCTCTGGGTGAATGCGACCATCAGAGAATGATAACGGGTTGCAGAAAAAGGAGAACAGATTCCGTTAAAGATACCGCCGTTGTCGTGATGGATCATACTGGTTTTGCCATGCATCGGCACCGGAGCGCGGACGGTTTGGCCGCCGAAGGCTTCATTCATGCATTGCATGCCCAGGCATACGCCAAAAATGGGAATCCGGTGGCCAAAGGCTTTTATAAGGGCAATTGATATCCCGGCATGGGCTGGATCTTTGGGGCCCGGGCTGATGAGCACATAGTCCGGGTTAAGGGTTTCAACCTGCTGCAAAGTAATCATGTCGCTTCTATACACCTGAATATCAAGGGCATATTGCCTGAACATCTGCACCAGGTTGTAAGTAAACGAATCGTAATTGTCGATGACAAGCAGCTTGGTCATGGCAGTCTCTAATTAGTACCCTTACGAAAATCAAATGGAGCAGCCAGCAGTTTCCAATGACTGTTTCCAATTCGGAAAAAGTCTGTTTATACATTGAAAATAAAAAAAGCCACCCACTGAGCCTGGGTGGCTTTCGCCTATTACATAACTCAAACGACAACGCTAAATTTCTTTGCGATTTATATAAGAACTACCGAAATGTCAAGGGAAATTCGATTGATCATGAAAACAATCGCATCCATGACTCGAACGTCTTTACTTTGTCAGGGCCATAGTGAGCAAGGCTGTCAAGGATCTCTTGAACAGGTTTTTCAGTCTCTATTGAACGGCCGTTTTTGGAAAAAAATTTATCCGCAAAGCAGATTACCTGTTCCTCGATGGAAATCGGAATCATATCACGTGCGGGCAGCGGCAGATTGTGGCGCCGTATCTCCTCGGCCGTTATGCCGACTCCCACGTGCCGTTCACATACCATAGCATGCTTGAAAAGGCCTTTGTTTTCAAGAAGTTCTCTGCCCATATACCCATGACAGATATAGGGGTGTTGCCCGGTGCAGTGCAGCTCCGGTGTATCGGTCATAAAAATAGCAATATCGTGAAGCATGGCGGCTTCGAAAATAAATGCAATGTCGGGATTAAGGTCGGGAACCTTGGCGGCGGCATCAAGGGCTTTGCGGGCCACGCTTTTTCCGTGCTCGAGGAGCATGGCATATGCGGCAGAGCCGGGCTTGTAATATTCGCTAATAATATCAACAGGATTCATAGTTCAAATTGAATGTTTACTATTGAAGATTCTTTAGAAAAAATTATTAATTGCCACTGAGACACCAAGGCACTAAGAGTATTACATGAAAAAGTCATTCGTCATGGAGTGCTACGCTTGAGGAGCACTTCGTTTGAGGAGCGGCCTGGCGGCCTTGAGGGGTATTAATAAAAAGACTTTTCCCCCTTAAGCGAAGCGATCCTAAAGCGTAGCGCTCTTTTCTCTCCCTCTTCTTGGTGTCTTTGTGCCTTGGGGGCAAATATTTTTGGGCTCCATCTTGTTCGGCTATGTTTTGGCGGCTAATAACACTCCCTCAATAAAAGGATCAAGGGCGCCGTCCAGGACAGCGTTTATATTGCCGACATCAAGGTTTATACGATGGTCCTTAACCATCTGGTACGGATGCATAACGTACGAACGAATCTGGCTGCCCCAGGCAATTTCGTCCTTGCCGTCGTGCATTGCCTGGGCCACTTCATCCTGCTTCTGCTTCTCACGCTGGTATAGCCGGGCTTTCAGCACCTTCAGGGCCAAGTCTTTATTTCTGTGCTGGGATTTTTCCTGCTGGCACTGGACAACGATGCCGCTGGGAAGGTGGGTGATGCGCACAGCACTGTTGGTCTTGTTTACATGCTGTCCGCCGGCGCCGCTGGCCCGGTAAACATCTATGCGCAGATCCTTATCTTCTACCTCAACCGTTATGTCTTTGCCCGGCTCAGGATAAACAAATACCGAGGCAAACGAAGTGTGGCGCTTGCCGCTGGCATTAAACGGTGAAATGCGCACCAGACGGTGGACGCCGACTTCCGTTTTTAAATAGCCGTAGGCATAGTTTCCGTTGGCCGTAAAGGTAATGCTTTTGATGCCTGCTTCTTCCCCGGGTTGAAAATCGATGATATCGATTTTAAAACCTTTACGATCGACCCAGCGCGTATACATTCTAAAAAGCATTTCAGCCCAGTCCTGGGCTTCGGTTCCCCCGGCGCCGGCATTAATGGAAACAATGCAGTTACGACGATCATCCTCGCCATCGAGCATAAGGTCGAAAGAGAGTTTGTGTATTTTGCCTTCAAGGGCGTGAACTTGGCCGGTGACCTCTGCGATGGCTTCGGCATCAGATTCTTCCAGGGCGAGGTCCAGCATCAGGTCATGGTCTTCAAGATCATGGTAAAGATTTTTAAAGTTTTTGATCTGGCCGGAGATCAATGAGCGTTCTTGTAAAATAGTTTTGGTTTCTTCAGGATTATCCCAGCAGCCTTTTTGAGCAAGCAGGTTTTCAATTTCCTCAAGCCGTTTTTCTTTGACGGCCAGGTCAAAGATAGCCCCGTAGCTGTTCTAATTTCAGAAAAAGACCCTTTATGTTTTCTTTGAGTTCGATGCTCATTGTTTACCTCCTATTATATAATCGCTTAACGATTTTTCATTAGTTTAGTTCTAATATTTTACACGATTTGATACACAACGCAACAACAATAATCCGCGCTTGCTGCGGGGTTAGCGAGCGAATCAAAAAAAGGCTAAAATTCCTTACAGCCGTTGCGCAGCACTGCCGCAAGGCAGAACATTCCCTGCAAGCTTGTTGGAGCGTAGCGGAAATCCTGCATCAGCGGGGCTGCAGATTTCTTCAATCAAATCGGTCTCTTTGTTTCGGAGCAGGGAGGAATTTTTTAGGTCGATTTTGTACAGGAGTCGTGCCGGACCTGTTTGTTGCAAAAAAAGATGGGCCCACAAAAATGAAAGTTCTTATACCTCTTGGTTTTATGACAATTTTATACCCATAAATATTCGGGATAAAGTTTTCAAACGTAAACCTTGCACCAACGCTCAAAAACTATACCGAGCAATGTAAAAAGTTAAATTGTATCACCAAGTCCAAGTCCCCAGGCATCGTTTTGTTTTGTCAAGAGTGAAGACACGACCCCTGTGTTTTCGATTTTGTCAAGAGTGAAGACAACGACCCCTGTGTTTTCGAACCCGATCAGCCCACAACAGGCTTACGGAACGGTTCATGAATACCACCCGCCCCGGTATAAGCTTCTCGGGATCTTATGCAACCGGCAGACAGTAGTTTTTCCACATCCGCACACCGGCATTCGGGGCATTGTGGAGGCGGTTCACCGGCAGACAGCACGAGCGCTTCAAAGCAGTGACTACAGGCTTTGCACTGATATTCGTAAATTGGCATTAGTTCCTCCGTAAAAAATTAATATAATATATTCTTTTCAATCCAAGTCAAGGGTTATAAGGATTCCAATATGGCCATATGTGGATCCATTTTAATGTTCCGAGGATTATTTTTTGAGCATACCGCAGAGACTTGCCTGATTTTAGCGGATTGGCCGGCAGCCTCTGATATGTCTCCTCGGACAGCAGGTCAATCAGGCGGGCTTCTGGAAAGTTGGCTCTAATCCAGGTAGTTTTGCCCGATCCGCGCGGACCTAACAGGAAAAAGCCCTGTTTTGGGGATTTGAATATTCGTTTCATTATCATTTGGCACCATCGCTGTCATTTTTTGCCGAAAATTGACGACATCCTGTACAATAAACAACATTTTGTCAAGGCAGGTTTCACCCCCCCCGGCATTTTGACCGCTACGAAAAATTTTTCAGCGGCGAGTACTCAAATTAGTTATTGCAATGCAATCGCCTTTTCCGGACAGATTTCCTGGCAGCAGAAACAGATAATGCAGGTGTCGACGTCCACTTCAGGGATGTCGCCGTGCATGGACAGGGCCGACACCGGGCAATGCTCGATGCATGCTCCGCAGGCGGTGCAAAGGTCCGGATCCGCAGAAGGTCGCGGCAGTGTTCGATTGTGAAGCATTTCCTGGATGGCGTCGTTTTCCATGATGGCTTCGCCGCCCAAGGGAGGAATTTTAAAATCGGGCAGTTTCTGCAATGCGCCGATGACTTCTATTTTATCAAGATCGCACTCGCCCAGCCCTATTTCCTTGGCTTTCTGAAGGAAGCGCAGACGGTTCGGTTCCAACCCCATCATTGCGGCGATGACCGCATCCATGGCCACGGCATTATCGGAGGCTAAAATCAGACCGATGTCTACAAGATCGGGCGAGGCCGGACCGTTGCCCTCCATGCCGACCACGGCGTCTACGATGAAAAGCTCCGGTACTCGGAGCCGAAACACATCCACCACCATTTCGTGGAATCGCTGCGGGGTGCCGGCGATCTTGTGCAGCCTGGCTTTCTGTGCACCGGGCAAGAAGCCGTAGCTGTTTTTTATAGCTCCGGTGATGACCGTTAAACCGTGAGTTTTGAATTTGGGCAGGCTGATGATGATATCTGCTTCGAATACGGCCTTAGAGAGGCTTACCGTGGGCATGAATGCCGGATTAAAGGCAACCGTTTGCGATTCGTTGCCGATATTTTGATAATACCCTTTGGCGGCATCCATCAGGCCGGTTTTTTTAAAACTTTCCTCGTTGGCCCCGTAATCGAAAAGTCCGGGATTGTCGCCAACGACAATCGAGGCCGCATTCATTTGCTCCACTTTTTCCACCACCGCGCGCAATACGGCCGGATGCGTAACAATACCTTCCGCGGCCTTTGATGAACGCAGGACATTCGGTTTTATCAAAACCTTCTTGCCGGCTATCTGGACGGGAAACAGTTCGAAGGCACGGTCCACGGCCGGCCGGACAGTATTATAGTCGGCTGGGTGTATCATTACTTTGAACATCTTCTGCTCCTCATTTATGAATGGACACTAACTATATCAGGGTAAAGGTCTTTTTGATCAAATGTTTGACGAGGTTGGTTGACGGCTGATTCCAGGGCGCGTATATCGCGAATGCCACGAGAGCCCCCTGATGAGGAAATGATCCGATCATGGAGTTCAAAAACTTCTGAAATGGAAAGATAGCGCATCAGGCGAGCCGTTCATAAAGTTCCTGATTTTTAGATAAAACCCGACGCATTGCCGCTTCAAAATCTGGATCAGGCTGCGAGATAAGATCCTCAATTGAAGCAGTTACAAATTGTTCAGGTAACAGCCCGAATTTTTTAGCTTTGTCTTCGAGAATAGCTGCTTTATTATCAGCTATTTCAACTATGATTCTGGCCATGGCTATCTCCTTTGATTTTTCTATTTAGATCTAAAATACATCACAATCAAAAGATTCTCAAGAAGAATTACCACGGGGTTCGTGCGCTTGAGCGGCAAGCAAAATCCATCTCAATGCCCTTGTTCGGCATTTTCTGAATCATGCAATTAAAAGCCAAGCAAGCAATATT
>JAQBHK010000401.1:0-4048 GCA_032127815.1 Desulfobacterales bacterium | reverse complement strand
GAACGTCACCAACGGTGGCAGCTACAAAAATAAACGTTTCATTTTCCTGATTGCAGGCCTGCTGCTTTTCGCGGTGATTTACTTTTCCCCGCCATGGCCTGATGCCGTTGATCCTGTGGGGAAAATCTTTACTTTGAGCCGTGAGGGTAAAGGTGCTTTAGCGGTAGCCCTGCTGGCGGCAACATGGTGGGTTTTTGAAGTCGTACCCATCGGAATAACCAGTCTTGCCATAGGCGTCCTCCAGGTCCATTTTCTTATTCGACCTGCCCGAAAAGCGTTCACCGACTTTATGGACCCTTCGGTCATGTTTATCTTTGCATCCATCGTCATTGGCATGGTTTTTACCAAAACCGGCCTTACCCGGCGTATGGCTTATAAAATGCTGGCAATCGTAGGGGAAAGAACCAGTATGATTTATCTGGGCTGCTTTATCGTAACAGCGGTTTTGACGCACATTATGGCCCATACGGCAGTGGCGGCAACGATTTACCCGCTCCTTGTTTCAATCTACGGCCTTTATGACAAGGGCGACCAACCGACCCGTTTCGGCAAGGGTCTCTTCATGGGCATGGCCTACGTGGCCGGAGCCGGCAGTATTGTAACTCTCTTAGGGGCTGCGCGCGGTGCCATCGCCATCGGAATCTTTAATGATGCCGTGGGTCAAGAAATCAGCTTTTTTCAACTGAGTTATTATATGTTTCCGGTAGGGTGGATGATGGTATTGCTGCTATGGGGCTTTTTCTTGATATTGTTTAAACCCGAAAAGAAAGTCATTCCCGGTTTAAAAGAAAGAGCCGTAAAGCTGTACATAAAACTGGGCCCTGTCAGCAAAAAGGAAATTATTGCCGCTGTGATTGTTTTGGGCTGTATTCTTACCATGTCGCTGCGTTCCTTGGTCCCTGCGTTTTATCCTCTGAATAAAACGGCCATTATTCTGACGTCAACCATTCTGTTTTTTATTACGGGCATCCTGGATATCAATGATTTAGAAGAAATCCCCTGGAACATCATCCTGCTTTTTGCCGGAGCCATGAGTATCGGCTTCTGTTTATGGGAAACAGGTGCAGCCCAATGGCTCGCAATCAAGTGGCTTGTCCTGTTTCATGCATCCAACTGGTTCGTTTTTATAATGAGCTTTGCATTTTTTGTCATGATCATGACCAACGTCATCATGAACGTGGCGGCCATAGCCATCTCGCTTCCGGTGGCCCTTATTATTGCTCCTTATCTGGGAGTATCTCCAGAAATCGTCCTTTTTGCATCTCTGGCAACAGCCGGCATGCCGTTCTTGTTTTTAGTGGGTGCTGCTCCCAATGCCATCGCTTATGAGTCAAAGCAGTTTACGGCCGGAGAATTTTTTCTTTATGGCATACCGGCCAGCATGATACTTATGGTCGTATTAGGTTTTGCAGTTTATTTTCTCTGGCCCCTGATGGGAATGCCCATGGGAACGCCTTAGGCAATCGCGACTTAAAAAAAATAACTCCCTGGTCTTTGAACTGCAACAAATTGTCTGGTTGAAGCCAAGAATTAAATATTATTAAAACATGGGAGGCTTAGGAAATATCAAAGGGGCAACGGCTACTTTTAAAAAGTCAGAATTTCGACTTTAAGTCCTTCTATCCTTTCAAAATGCCTTATGTTGTTGGTGGCCACTGAAAACCCGAGCGAGAGCGCGGTAGAACCAATGATGAGGTCGTGGGCACCGACCTGAACACCTTTCTTGCATAAATCAGACCATAGTTCTGCGTATATCCTGGCAATGGAGATCTCAAAAACATATATTGGAAACAACTCGATAGCTTTCTCCACGTAAGCACTTCTTCTCAAACGTCTTTTAGTTGAATCCGCTCGGTGCACACCGTAGAGGAGCTCAGAAACTGTGATTACACTAAGTCCAAAAATCTCTTCTTCTCGATTCTCTGTAAACTTGTCGATTTCAAATTCCTGCCTCTCTGCTTCGATAAGAACACTTGTATCGAGGATTACTCCCATAAATCCCCCATTGCCACAAGAGGTTGATCTTTCCTGATATCTTCAAGATCTGCCGCAAAAGCGTCCAGTTCTTCATCTAGTTTTGGCAGTTTTTTCAGCAAGGCTTTAAGTTCGCCCAGTGTCTTAATATCTGCTTTTCCATCAATCGGCTTCATAGACGCTACCGGTTTTCCACCTCTTTCAATAATATAATGAACGCCTTTGAACTTTATTGTGTTTAACACCTCAGAAAAATCCCTTACAGCCTGGGTTGCAGATATGCGCTTTACCATTTGCCAACCTCCATGTATAATATGATAATCATATTTTACACACTTGGTACATTTTGTCAATCTTTTTGGGGGATGTGTTGGCTCTCATCGGTTATCACAGGCCTGACAGTGATTGATCGGCCGTCGGTTGTCATCGTAACGGCGCCGTGGCGGGCGGTTTCGAATATGTGCGCTCCCCGTTGCTTGTAGCGATCCAAAACCGGTTTATGGGGAAATCCGAATCTGCTTTGCCAGCCGGAGGAGATGATGACGGTTTCAGGATTGACTGCATCGAGAAACGGAGTAGAACTCGACGTTTTGCTGCCGTGATGCGGCGCTATAAGAATCGTGCTGGACAGATGATTCCCGGCATTAGCAATCAGCTCGGTTTCGGCGCGGGCCTTGATGTCGCCCGGAAACAGAAACGATTTCGACCCTAAAGTGACCTTGATCACTAAAGAATCGTTGTTAAGGTTGCGCCACCATTCCCGTTTGTCTTTGTCGGCAAAATCAACCGGCGGATAGAGAACGTCAAGACGGACACCGTTGATTTCATGCAAGCGGGGCAAGGTTTTGAATGCGGGCCGGCGAATGCTGTTTTTTTCAATCGCCGTCATAAACTTGTCATAACCACTAGTGCCTGTAGCCTGGTTGTTTGTCCAGACTTCTTTGACACCAAAATTTTCGGCAATATAAATCAGCCCGTTTAAATGATCGCTGTTGGAATGGGAAAGGATAAGCGTCTCAATGGTTTTAATCTTTTTGCGCCACAACAGCGGGGCTACAATGCGCTCGCCAATATCGAATATTGCATTGTCGGAAAAACCGCCCCCGTCGATCATAATATTATATCCGCCCGGCAGTTCCAGCAGGGCACTGCTGCCGTGGCCGACGTCAATCACAGTCACCTTAAGATCCTCATGCCAAAACCGCTTGTTCAGCCAGTAGAACGTATCGGCGATAGCGGCTACGATGACGACCGCCACGATTATGCGGGCTATCTTGTGTCTTCCCGTTGCATGCAGCAGTTCTTTTCCCAAAAACATTCTTCGTGTTCTCTTTTCTGCATCCGGCAACTCTTGTTCTGCTGCTGATGTCGTCCGCGTGCGTTTCAAGTTTAACAGCGCCCAAAACAACAGATAATACAGGCCGATCTCAAAATAGGTGGGGGTTACGGTCATAACGGCGGCATAAGGCAGTCCGGCAAAAAATTTTATTATTCCAAGGACCGGCGACAACACGGCTGCGCCGGCCTTAAGAAAAACCAAAGCCCCGAAAGCGCTGAGCGGATATATAAACACGGCCAGCAACCCCAGAGGAACAACCATAAAACCGATCAGGGGAACAACGATTATGTTTACGAAAAATCCCGCCAGCGAAACCTGGTTAAAGTAAAGCATAAGCAAGGGCATAGTGCCGGTGATAGCAAAAAACGAAGCTGCAATAATGGAAAACAGCTTTTGCTTAATCAGCCAAAACTTTGGCTTTAGCATTATGTTTTGATCGGATAGCCAGGGATTGGGCACGCGGGACAGGCTGTATATGATTACAAGCACCGCCGTAAAAGAAAGCTGAAATGAAATTGAAAACAGCGCCGGCGGATCAACGATCAAAATCAGCATGGCTGCCAGTGCCAGCGTGTTCACCAGATCGTGTTCGCGTTCAAACAAAAACGTGAAAAGAAAAATGGTAACCATGATGATCGCCCGCTGCGTTGATGGTGACATCCCCGCCAGCAGACCATAGGTAAATACCGGAATCATGGATAAAACCACCGCTGCCTTTTTGCTCCAGGCATGCCA
>JAQBHK010000400.1:0-9835 GCA_032127815.1 Desulfobacterales bacterium | reverse complement strand
CCCGGCCTTATTTGACGCACTTTTAAATGTTTTGCATATTATATCAATATGTTCATGCGGTCTGAGCCCCATTCACCGAATCAAGATTTGCCCCCAGTCACTTTGTATCACAAACGACAAATCCTAGAAACTTACTTTTTTAACTGCATCCCCCTATGCCAAGCGGTTTTTTTGACAAATTGAGACCAATACTCCCAAATTGTCAATCATTTGGGGGCTCCAGAGCCTTTCCAGGATGATTTGAAGAACCCTGCAGCCCCGCCGAGCGGGATTTCCGCTACGCCCCATCTTTTCAAAATCCATCTCAATGCCCTTGTTCGGCATTTTCTGAATCATGCAATTAAAAGCCAAGCAAGCAATATTAGCAACGATGCTACCGTTACTGGAATTCCAACGGTTGCATGCTGCGAAAATGTAATTTTTATATCACAATTTGCGGCCTGTTCCACGACGATCAGATTTGCTATGCTGCCCAATAAAAATAAATTCCCGGCAAAAGTACTCGACACTGCCAGCGTATACCATTGGGCATGTTCAAGGGGATCAAGAAAATTAATGAGTAACATTGTTGCCGGCACATTGCTGAACAAGTTGCTTGATATCGCTGATATTCCGGTCAATATAGGCAGGTTATGCAGATTCATCCCCATATTGGAGAGTCGATTCATCACAATGACCAGATAACCACTCTGTGAAACACCATGGATGATTACAAAAAGGGCACAAAATAATGTAATCAGGTGCCAATCCACTAATCCCATAATATCTCTGGTTTTCATCTTTCGACTGCATAATAATACTCCGGCGATGCCGATAGCCGATAATTCCCTCGGTATTGAAGAAAAAAATAACGCTGTGAGTATCAAAACCGCAAAAATTCCTTTTGAAGTCTGCCATTTGTTAAAAGGTTGCCTCGGCTGTTCCTGTTCAACAATCTTTTTCTTATGAGCATAAATTTTTTGCCGGTATATCCACAATATGATCAGATAGCTGGCGAAAAGAGCGATAAGCGACGGCGGACTGCACCAAAAAAAGAATTTTGCAAAACCCAAATGCCCGGTTTGACCAATCAGCATATTCTGAGGATTTCCGATGATTGTCGCCGCCGAGCCGATATTGCTTGAAACTGCAAGTCCGATAAGAAATGGCAGCGGATTCAGGCCTGCTTCTATCAAAGAGAGAGCCAATATCGGAGTAAATGCAAAACACACAATATCATTGGCTAATAGTGCGGATAACAAAGCGCTCACAAGCATGGTAACCAACCATAATAACAATAAAACAGGCTTAAAATAGGTCCTAAAATTGTCTTAAACGACTCTTTTTGGCCCTCGAAATGCCCTTTTAAGGCCTTGTTTGACGCATTTATTAAACGTTTTGTCTATTATATCAAGATGTTCTTGTGGCCCAAGCCCCATTACCTCCCCGCGAAGGCGGAATAACCACAGTCGGGTTTTTTATGCCTAAAATTCCAACATTTCAACCGGTTTGTAGAAAAAAACCTTCTTGACAATACGACCGGTATCCGGTATCTGAATCCAAGTCGTATGTTGCCGCGTATGGTTGCTGTTTGTTATCCGGCCATATTAGATATTGGGAGATTTCCTGCTACGGCACTCAACTTTAAGTTTTCTCTTGTCCCGAGCTCAAAAAGGGAATTCTTCTCACCTGTACATCATCACAAAAGGAGGAAAACATGAAAACATCTCGGATTATAGTTACACTCGTCGCCGCGCTGTTCCTGGTGACGATTATCGGCCCCCCGGTTTATGGGGCAACATTCAAAAAAGAGTACAAACTTCAGCTCAACGTAGGCCCGACATTTTACTGGGGCATGGGGGCAACAAAGTTCGCCGAACTTTGCGCCAAATACACCAACGGGCAAATCAACGTGAAACCTTACTACGGCAGCGCGCTGCTAAAGGGAGCTCAACTGAAATCGGCCCAGATGGTTGCCAAAGGCGTAATCGACTGCGCCATGGAGTCGACCATCAATATTTCGCCGGTCATACCTGAGAGCAATATCTTTCACCTCCCCTTTTTCATCAACACCTTTGAAAACCTGGACAAAATGGAAAACGGG
Organism: Desulfobacterales bacterium; assembly: GCA_032127815.1. Lineage (GTDB taxonomy): Bacteria > Desulfobacterota > Desulfobacteria > Desulfobacterales > UBA11574 > Desulfatibia_A. The sequence goes on along the minus strand of JAQBHK010000400.1, from coordinate 7,752 downwards.
ACTACGGGTAAAGCGGTGTTCGCCGCCATGGAAAAAGTCGGCCTCAAGCCTCTGGCCTGGGCGGAAAACGGTTTTCGCCAGCTGACCAACAGCAAAAAACCGATTACCAAACCGGAAGATCTGCAGGGTATGCGGATACGTGTGGTTGGCAGCCCGATCTTTATCGAAACCTTTAAAAGCCTCGGCGCCGATCCGGTCAACATGAACTGGGGGGACGCGGTGGCCGGCTTTCAACAGGGTGTCGTCGACGGCCAGGAAAACCCGGTCGGCGTGTTGATCCCGGTTCAAATATTCCAATACCACAAATATGCCACCTTCTGGAACTACCTGGTCGACCCGCTCATCATCTACTGGAACAAAACAGAATGGGACGATTTTCCCCAGAATATTAAGGACGGTATCATGAAGGCCGCCACAGAAGCCGGCCGTTTTGAAACTTCCCTTTGCCGGGCAGGTCTTGACGGCGACAAATCCCTTAATATTTTAAAAAATGAATTCGGACATCAAATGAAAGTACCCGAGCCGGTCCAATTCTTGAACAGCAAAGGGATGACCGTCAATTTTTTGACCGACGAGCAGTTGGCGGCTTTCAAGCAAGCCACCTTCCCGATTTATGATAAATGGATCAAGGAAATCGGAGAGGATCTTTACAATAACGCCAAGGCCGATATGAGCAAATAAACATTTTCAACAGCAAAATCCCTGGTGCCCTGAGTGCATCAGGGGTTTTGTTTTTCGTATGAGGAAAGTCATCAACCGATGAAGCTGCGTTTCGAAGATTACATTACCGCCCTGCTACTCTTTATTATGGCAGCCATTGCATTTATCAATGTCCTCAGTCGCTATTTTTTTCACTTCTCCTTTGCGGCCACCGAAGAGATTACCATCAATCTGTTCGTCTGGATGACGGTCCTCGGCTCAGGCATCGCCTTTGAGCGTGGCGGACACCTGGGCATGGTCACCATTTATAACCTGTTCCCCCGCAAAATGAAAACGGCGGTCGTCTTTTTTTCGGCTGCGCTGAATGTGGCCCTCTTTATGCTGGTAAACATCTATATGATTCAGGCCATATACGACGAAGTGACCCTGTTCAAAGCGACCAGCGCTGCGTTGGGAGCGCCGGTCTGGATCTATTACCTGGGTGTACCGGTCTTATCCGTCTTTGTCTTTAAAGGCGTATACAAAAATGCGATCCATCAGCTTGCCGGGCTCAAAGAGGATGTCTGATGGAGATTGCTCTGATCAGCCTGAGTTTCCTGCTGCTCATGTTCCTGGGGCTGCCGATCGGCACGGCCCTGGGAGTCTCCGCCGTCATTACGGTCTATCAGTTTGACCTGGGTATCGAAATGCTGGGGGTAAATTTCTCTTCAGGCATTGCTTCATTTCCGCTGCTGGCCATCCCGTTTTTCGTGCTGGCCGGCGTCATCATGGAGCGGGCCGGATTGGCCGCGCACATCGCCCGGTTTTTCGAACTGCTGGTCGGCCAGATGACCGGCGGCCTGGCGGTGGTTGCAGTCTGCACCTGTATGTTCTGGGGAGCGCTTTCAGGGTCAGGACCGGCCACCACGGCCGCCGTCGGCCTTATCCTGCTGTCACCGATGGTCAAGCACGGTTACGACAAAAGTTTTGCCGGCGCCACCATCGCCAATGCGTCGGATCTGTCTATTATCATTCCGCCGAGCATCGCGTTTATCATTTACGGCAATATCACCAGTGTGTCGGTCAGCGCCCTGTTCGTGGCCGGCATCGTTCCCGGTCTTATTACCGGTCTGGGCACTATTCTGGTGGCCTATTTGATCTCCCGCCGTCGGGGCTACCGCGGGCTGGAAGCCATGGGGTCTTTCAGAGAAATTATGGTGGCCTTGCGAAACTCCATATGGGCCATTTTAACCCCGGTTGTTGTTCTGGGCGGAATTTACACCGGTATTTTCACCCCGACCGAGGCTGCCGTAGTCGCCGTCTTTTACAGCCTTTTTGTGGCGGTCTTCATCTACCGCTCCGTGGGTGTTAATGACCTGATCAAAATTCTGGTGGACGCGGCCGTCATCAGCTCCGTCATCATGTTCATCGTGGTCTTTGCCGGACTTTTTAGCTGGACGGCAGCGGTCATCGGCGTTATCGACCGTGCGGCAGAGGTAATCATAAATATTTCTCCAAATGCCGTGGTCATGATCATTATGATCAACCTGCTTCTTTTGGCCCTCGGTATGATTCTGGACGCCATCAGCATCTCTTATCTGATTATGCCGATTCTGATCCCGGTCTTACAGGCGTTTAACATCGACCCGCTCTGGTACGGCGTTATCTTTATCTCGGCCCTGGCCATCGGCCAGGCCACTCCGCCGGTGGGGGTAAACCTTTTCACCGCCGCCAACATTATCGGCTGCGATATCGATTCTCTGGCCAAAGAAGCCCTGCCTTACGTGCTTATGGACGTGATCGTTTTGATAATTTTGTCGTTACTGCCGATCCTGTCTATTTACCTGCCGATCAAAGCCGGTCTGTATGTGCCATGATGAACGCTCTGCACGAAATCGTCACCCAGATTTTACAAGGCGTTACCCTGATCAAAATCGGCGTCGCGGTCTGCATGGTGGTCGGCCTGTCCTTGTTGGCGGAAAGGGTCAGCACCCGTTTCGCCGGCCTGGTTTCGGGTTTTCCGCTGGGCGCGGCCATCAGCCTGTTTTTTATCGGTTATGAAATCGACCCAACCTTTGCCGCCCGCAGCGCGCTGTTTACCATCCTCGGCTTAATCGGTACCATGACCTTTGCCTTCGGTTACTACGCCGTAACCCGGGCCCTGAACGCCCGCAGCGGAATCACGGCGGCGATCATTTCATCCGGCGGCGGTGTTCTGTGCTATTTTATGGCGGCCTTACCGCTGCAGCACGTTCGTACCGGACTGGTCGGAGCGGTCCTGCTGACCTCCGGGGCCATTGTCGTCTTCACCGTTCTCTTCAGGCGCCTGGAAAACGTTTCCATCAAAAACCCGCTCCGCTCGAGTTTCTGGCTGTTGCTGCTGCGAGCCCTTTTTGCCGCCGCCGTGATTACCCTGATCACCGCATCGGCCCGGCTGGTCGGCCCCGGATGGGCCGGACTGCTGGCAGCCTTTCCCATAACCATGTTGCCGTTTGTGTTCATCATCCATGCCTCCTATCGGACGGAACACGTCTGGACTATTTTAAAAAACGTTCCGCGCGGCCTGGGGGCCATCGTGGCATACGCTTTTGTTATCGCCCTTGTCTATCCGCGGCACGGTATCTGGCTCGGTACCATCGAAGGCTATCTGGCTGCCTTTGCTTACCTGGCGCTGCTTCATCTTCCGATGATGGTGTGGACCGCTTTCCAACCCGCATCGGGCAGGAACAGCAAAAAACTGCGGTAGGCTGTATCCATTTGGGGTTCCATCTGGGGTTGAACCACGGTAACCAGCTATAATAACAATAAAAGAAGTCGAAAACAGGCCCTAAAAAGCGTCTTAAACGACTCTTTTTGGCCACCCAAAGGCCCTCTTAAAGCCTTGAAGCGCTTCGTGTCATGCAAAGCCTCTTGTTGGAAGCTTTTTTTCCTGTCATGGGCCAACAGCAGCCCCCAGTCATAGTGTAATGGGAGGTTATCGATTCAGCTTTGAGTATTCATCAAGAAATTGTTTTGGGCCCTGTATCTTAATGCCCATATAATCCGCTATTTCTCTTAAGGCTTTGTCCCCCGAAATAATAAATTTTGAATTCAATGCCACGGCACACTCAATAAATTTGTTATCATCGGGGTCTTTTTCAACAATGTTCAAATTCGGAGTTTTAGCGGTGAATAAGACATGAAAGCCCTGTGCAAAAAGACTCAACAATTCTTCCAACTCACGTTCATTCTGTAGCCCCATACGTACGAGGACATCTATATATTCGTCAATTACCGGCCGCGAAAGGCATAATGTGATTTGGCCGGATTTCCACAAGTCAATAATCTTTCGAGGGTTACCACCAAAGAAGGAAGATATGAAAACATTTGTATCGACCACCACCCTGATCAATGTTTAGTCCTCACATCGCGAATAACGCGTTCAATATCCTTGGGGCCAACCCCACTTGACGCGAGTTTACCTCCGATGCGCTCCCATAGATTATCGATATAAGAATCGATATCCCGGGTTTTGACATATTCTTCGAGCAATTCCCTGACGACTTCGCTGACACTTTTCCCTTCTATCTTAGCAAAATTGCTGACTTTGGCTTTGAGATCAGGATCGATTCTCACCATCATTTGAGTCGCCATTATAAACCTCCTCTCAATTAGCTATAACGTATATACGATATAGCACTGTCTTAAATATGTCAACAGGGGAACAATTAACAAAATATTAGGGACGATAACCCACAAACCCCACAATTAGCACAGCTTGCCTTGTATTGACGGGTATTTTATAAGCCTAAGCTATAAATTTTTAAGACAATAGCGGTTTGCTGGCTAAAGATCATTTCCAATTAACTCAGAAATTCTGTTATAGTTTGCGCATTGGCATACTGAAAAATCTTGACTGTTCGATCACCCCAAATTTCTAGCAGGGACATATGAATAGCCGGGAAAGATTTTGTAAAACTATGCGCTATGAAGCAGTGGACCGGGTGCCTTTTTTTGAAGAAGGATCTTTTAAGCTAAATAGTATTTAAAAAGTTCTGAGACCATTCTCTTAAAAGTGCAAGAGGTTTCTGTGGCCCGCCTCCCCTTTGTTGACAAATTGAGACCGGCACTCCCAATTTGTCAATTGTTGCAAGGAAACTACATTGATGATGCAGAGGGCAATCCCTGTGCAGTCATCAATTGAATGAATTTTTGTTTATAGGCCGGCAGGTGTCCGTTTTGCGGATATGCCACCTTCCATTTAAGCCAGATACCTTTTGAGGTGAACGAGACTGCGTGCAGTTGGCCGGACGACAATTGAGAGCTGACCGCCCATTTGGGCGCCAGACTGATGCCGATACCGGCCTTAACGAGTTCCATAACTGCTTGAGGTTGATCGACAACCATGTATTGTTGCAAGGCTATACCGGCGGGTTTAAGGATAGTTTCATAAAACAGGTTGTGTGATTTTGCGACCGGAGCGATAAATTTAATTCCGATAAAATCTTCAGGAGTAAGAAAACGCTTTGTGCTCAAAGGGTGCTTCGAGGCCATAATAATTGCCAGTTCATCCACGAACAACTCCTTTGTTTTAATACCGGCATGGACGGGCAACCCGGCGAAAATTCCCAAATCTATCTTTTGGGCCATGATGTCCTCGAATAAGGTGGGGGATGAATTAATGGCCAGATCAACCTTGGGATACCGGGATTGAAACGCCTGCATGACACCGGGCAGCCACTGAAAGCAGAATATACATTGAACGCCGATGTTGAGCCGGCCGGTTTCGCCGTTAACGATTTTCGATATATCGAGTTCAACAGTTTCCAGGTCATGCAGGATACTGTTGGCCGCCTGAAGCAGCCGTTCGCCTTCTTGTGTCAAAATCATCCGCTTTTTGGTTCTGACGAAAAGGTTGGTCTCTAATCGTGACTCAATATCGAGAAGCTGCCGGCTTAGCGCAGGTTGAGTGATGTACAGCCGCTTGGCTGCGCGGGTAAGGTTCTCGGTTTCGGCGATGGTCTTAATTAGCTTTAAATGTTTGACTTCGATGTTTGACATACTACCTGCTTTCTGCATATTCATAACGAAAAGTTATCATAACAATAAAAACAATGCATTTTACTTATCAAATAAAATGCATTAGGTTTACAGTCAAGCAAAAACGATTGTCGGAATAAATCATCTATTTCATGAAGTCCATTAAAGCATACAGCTTTTGATTGCCCCGGCAAGTTGAGCAACGCCAAATTCCGTCGCCGGGAGCTGAAAGATGCCGTTTGTGGGCGGACACCAACCAAAAGGAGGCTATTATGGCATTAATTCAAACCGTGGCACCCGAAAACGCTGAAGGAGAAGTGAAAGAAATCTATACAGCCCTGCAAAACGCCATCGGCATGATTCCCACCCCGATGCTGATGGGCAGCGCCAGTCCGGGGCTCATCAAAATGCAATGGGAAGGAATACAATACTTCACCACGCACCCGACCTTGACGTTTTCTCTGCTTTCAACCATTCGGTATCTGGTGGCCGAGGAATATGACTATGCCTACTGCACCGGTTTCAACAAGGAATTTTTGAAAAAGCAGGGAATGTCTGAAGAAGACATTGAACAAGTGAGGCGCGATCCAGAACAGGCACCGTTGGAAGATAAAGATAGGGCCATGGTTGCTTTTGTGATGAAAGCAATCAAAACTCCCGATGCCGTTGCCCGGGCGGACATGGATCGACTGCATGCATTGGGTTGGAACGATCGCGACATTGTGGATGCGCTCGTTCACGGGGTCTCCATGATCGGACCAAGCATTTTAATGAAAGCGTTTAAAATGGATAGCGCTTGTTGATGCCGGGTTGGGAACGCAATTACCCGCGGGAATTCAGCCCAAAATTGCACGAGCTCGCAGCGTCTGTTTAAGGCGTTGCCTGTCTCGTGCAATATCCGGGCAGGCATTACCTCAATTGCAAAAGGTAAATGATATGATCATTGAAAAAATCCGCAAAATAGCCGGGGATGAAAATGTTTCAGTTTTTGGCATTGGTCCGGCATCAGAAATGGCAGACGACCCCGTCGGTTTTCGACCGGATGATTTTATACCCGGTGTTCAAAGTCTAATATGCTTTGGTATTCCCATACCCGGCGATGTTTATCGTACGCCAATTAACAGTTTAGAAACCGTTTGGCGTTCCCAAAACCTGTTATACCGCCGGCTTGATACCATAGCCCTGCGATTTTCCAGCTTACTGGAAGAGAGCGGCGCCCGGGCAATTCCCACGTTTGGATGTATGCCCCTGGGTGTTAACGCAAAGGGCACCGTCGTTGGCTATATGAATCAGATGAAAATGGCCGAAAAAACCGGGATTGGTGTCATCGGCAAAAATGGTTTATTGATTCATTCTTGTTATGGTTCCAGATTGATGTTGGGAGGCCTTCTCACTACAGCATCCCTGCCTGTGATGCACTATCCGGAGAGCGAGGAACCCGGTTGTCCGTCCGACTGTCAAATTTGTTCAGATGCATGTCCTGTGAATGCCATTATGCCCGAGAAAAAGCAGGTTAAAATTATGCGTTGCTTGAGCTACACGGCACGGACGCCGGCCATGTCAAGGCTTAAGTTTTTATTCCTCAGGGCACGCAATAAAAAGGCTGCAGCCCGTTACATGAGTATCACCGCGTTTGACGAACACACATTCCACATCTGCTCTAAATGTGTTTCACTCTGTCCTTATGGTGACAAGAGATGAATGGCAAATTGTAAATGGGGGCCACGGTAACCAACCATCATAACGGTAAAAGAAGTCTAAAACGGGCCCTAAAATCGTCTTAAACAGCTCTTTTTGACCCCTCCGGCCTTATTTGACGCACTTTTAAATGTTTTACCTTTTATATCAATATGTTTCTGCGGCCTGAGCCCATTCACCGAATCAAGATTTGCCCCCAGTCACTTTGTATCACAAACGACAAATCCTAGAAACTCACTTTTTTAACTACGTTACCCCTACGCCACGTCCCCCTACGCCATCTCAATGCCCTTGTTCGGCATTTTCTGAATCATGCAATTAAAAGCCAAGCAAGCAATATTAGCAACGATGCTACCGTTACTGGAATTCCAACGGTTGCATGCTGCGAAAATGTAA
>JAQBHK010000399.1:0-3433 GCA_032127815.1 Desulfobacterales bacterium | reverse complement strand
TGTTAAATGCAGACTAAAAGCGTGTTAATTTCCTATGTATGAAATTTGTGTATTTTGTGGCAGTTTTTTTTTGGCCACTAAGACACCAAGGCACAAAGAAAGAGTAATAAATATATCCTTTGTGCCTTTGTGGCAAATATTTTTCGATTCCGGTTTACTCGGGTTGGTGGCTGTAGTAAAATGCAACGCATGATTGTTCTGTATAATATATTGTTTTTAATTGTGATCATTCTGGGATTTCCTCTGATACTTCCGATTGTTCTTATATCAGACAAGCGGCGGAAGATTGTGCTTCAAAGACTGGGAATGCAAAATATAGTAGTTAAAGCCACCAGACCAAACAGAAGCTGCTGCCCGGATAGTAAGCCCATATGGGTTCATGCCTTGTCGGTGGGAGAAGTTCTTTCGGCTGAGCCTCTGGTCGCGAGAATAATCAATCATTTCAAAAACAGAAAAATTTTTATTTCTGTTTCCACTAAAACTGGATTTGAGATTGCCAATAAACGTTTCAAAGACACGGCGGATGCCGTCTTTTTTTATCCTTATGATTTGGCGCTGTCCGTTAAACACATGGCCGTAAAAATAGATCCGGCCTTTGTTGTTGTCGTTGAGTCGGATATTTGGCCGAATTTTTTATATGAAATGAAAAAGCGCAATGTCCCCGTAGTGCTTGTCAACGCGAGACTGTCCAAAAGGTCTTTTAGGGGATATAAACGTTTGGCGTTTTTTTCCAAACCAGTTTTTTTATCCTTTGCAGGCATTTGCACCCAGTCCACGGAGGATGCCGAACGTTTCAGAGCCCTTGGTATTCCGTCAGGCAGGATAAAGGTTACCGGAAACATTAAATTTGAGCAGACAGGTCAATTCCTGCCGGCGCCGGAAATTAAAAAATTAAGGCGATCGATTCACATACAGCCGTCACAAAAAGTTATATTGGCCGGCAGCACTCATAAAGGAGAAGAAACCATACTGCTTGAAGTATTTGCGAAGATGAAAAAAGAATTTAGCGAGCTTCTTTTGATAGTTGCTCCCAGAAATCCGGAGCGTGCCGGATCTGTTTTGCGAATTTTTGAATCCGCCGGTTTTTACACTGTTCTTATGAAAGATCACAACAGGGTAAAGCCGGATAGCATATTCGATGTAATTGTTGTAGATGCCCTGGGGGCTTTAAAAAAACTGTATGCTCTGGCTGACGTAGCATTTGTGGGTGGAAGCCTTGTCGCTTGCGGCGGGCACAATCCGCTTGAACCGGCCGTATTTTGCAAACCGATTATATTCGGATATGATATGAGCGATTTTGCTGAAATTTCGAACATGCTGGTGGCGGCAGGAGGAGCTTTCCGGGTGCAAGATGCTGAAAGCCTGTATAAAACAGTTTCCGCGCTATTAAGAGATCATCAAAAAGCTCAAGAGATAGGGGAAAAAGCATTTAAAGTCTTTAACGACAACAAAGGAGCTGTTGATAAAACACTGAAGGTGATCGAGGCATGTTTCCAAAATCGAACTTAGTCATTCGTCATTTGAAAAATATATGATGAACAGGCTTGTTAAAAAAGTTGAAGCTGTAATGACCGACGGCACCGGCAATTCCGTTTCGTCGATTGGTGCTTTATTATTAATGCTATCGTCTGTTTATGGAGGATGTGTAAAATTACGGCAAAATATTTACAGTCGTAGAATTTTACAGCCAAAGCGGCTTTCATGTATAGTTATATCCGTCGGAAACCTGACGATGGGAGGAACCGGTAAGACCCCTATGACAATGCTTGTGGCAGAGCGTATACAGCATCTTGGATATAAGGTTGTAGTCATAAGCAGAGGGTACAAGGGGCGCGCCGAAAAGAGCGGCGGTGTTGTCAGTGACGGCCGGACAATACTCATGGGGCCTGAGGTTGCAGGCGATGAACCCTACATGATGGCCATGAGGCTCGAAAACGTCCCGGTCATTGTGGGGCATAACCGTTTTGAAGCCGGTATGCTGGCTGTTAAAGAATTTAATCCTGATGTTGTGGTGCTTGATGATGCATTTCAGCACTTAAAGCTTGAGCGTGATCTTGATTTGGTACTGCTGGATTATCGTCGACCGTTTGGCAACATGCATTTATTGCCAAGAGGCATTTTAAGGGAACCGATATCGGCGCTTTTGCGAGGCGACGCTTTTATTTTAACAAGGTCCGATGCTGCGCCCGATCCTAAAACAGCAACTTATCTGGCGCAACTTAAACGCTATTTAATAGGAAAACCGATTTTTAGAACGTTTCATGTCCCGAGTATCCGGGCTGTGGTCAGAGGATCCAATGCCTCTATAAGGAATAAATTTTGGCGATCATCTACATGCGAACAGGAGGTTTTAAAGGGACGTAATGTATTTGCCTTTTCCGGTTTGGCCAATAATCATGATTTTCACCGGACACTCGCCGGTCTGGATTGTATTGTGACGGGAACTCTGGAATTTCCGGATCATCACCCCTATTCGGCTATGGAGCTTGAAAATATAATGCGGTCAGCTAAAGGAACCCAAGCGGATTTTCTTGTCACCACCGAAAAGGACTATGCCCGGATTGCTCTCAGAATCAAATGGCCTATGGATCTTGCGATAATCGGCATAGACAGTGCCTTTGGTGAAGATGAAAAAGCCTTTAACGGTTTTATTAAAAGCAGGATTGAAAAGTTGATAAAAAAATGGGAAAACCGACAATAAGCATCGTTGTAATTGCAAAGAACGAAGCGGATCGCATCGGCTGGCTGCTGAAAAGCGCGTCATTTGCAGATGAGGTGGTTGTTGTTGATTCCGGCAGTACCGATGGAACTCAGGCCCTCTGTGAAAAGATGGGAGCCAGAGTTATTTTTAATGCGTGGCCGGGATATGCCCAGCAGAAGAATTTTGCCATGGAGCAGACGACATCAGAATGGGTTTTGAACCTTGATGCCGACGAGGAAATATCAGCAGCGCTGGCTGTGGAGATTATGGATGCCGTCCTGCATGCCGCTTCGGAAGTTCGCGGTTTTTCCATGCCCAGATTATCCCGTTATCTCGGACGCTGGATAAAATACGGCGGATGGTATCCGGATTATAAAATACGTCTTGTTCGCCGGAAAAGCGGCAGATGGAGTCGTGATACTCTGCACGAAAAAATTCTGATTGATGGAAAGGTGAAACGGTTGTCAAAACCGATTCTTCACCACGTTTACCGGGGGATTGCAGATCAGGTTAAAACCATAAACAGGTTCTCGGATATTTATGCCGCCCAAAAACCACCGGCAGGCAGTGGATTTGTTCTGACCGGTGTGGCACATGCGCTCGGTAAATTTTTGGAATGCTATGTTTGGAAATTAGGTCTTCTTGACGGGATTCCGGGATTAATTATCGCCATGAATTCCTCCTGGTATGTGTTTTTAAAGCATGCCAAAGCGTGGGAGACGGGACTTCGGG
>JAQBHK010000398.1:0-11718 GCA_032127815.1 Desulfobacterales bacterium | reverse complement strand
CACAGTATCCATGCCATGACCCGTATCGCTTACAGTTAGTTTGAGATATGTGCCGGGGTCAAGATCCAGATCTGAATCATCAGAACTGATTTCCTCTCCCATAAGAGTCAGTTCCAGAACTCCTCCCTTCTCTCGCATCGCTTGATAAGCATTGGTGGCAAGGTTCATAACCACCTGGTGAATCTGGGTCGAATCAGCCATGACAGGGCTGCAACCCTCATCAATATTGTGACGAATTTCGATTGTCGATGGTATTGAAGTTCTCAGTAGTTTGATCGCCTCCTTTACAACAGATTGAACCTTTATAGGTTTCTTTTGTGTATCGCCCTTGCGGCTGAAGGCGAGAATCTGCTGAACCATGTCTTTGGCTCGCATGGCACCTTTAAATACTTCTTTTAGATTTTTTTGGGCCAAGCTGTCTTCAGGCACATCTTCCATGGTTAACTCTGTATACCCAATAATTGAGTAGAGGACATTATTAAAGTCATGGGCAATCCCTCCAGCCAAGGTGCCTATAGACTCCATTTTTTGGGATTGTTGGAGTTGAGCTTCAAGCTTTTTTGTTAGAGTGACATCAAAGAAAACACCGCTGACATAATCAATATCGCCATTGTCTTTACATATTATATGCCCTCTCTCTTGTATCCATATAATATCCCCAGCTTTTGATCTAATCCTGTATTCCCTTACATATGATTCGTCGGTTTTTAAGGCCTGTTTAAAATCTTTCCTTACTGTTTGAATATCTTCTTTAAAAATAATATCGATCCATTTTATACTTTTATCTTTAAATTCATCAATTCCATAGCCTGTTAGCAGTTCAATCTTGTCATCATAAAACTCAACAGACCAATCCTTATATCCTTTGAATACAATACTTGGTAGATTCTCCACTAAAAATCTATATTCCTCCTCACTCTCCCGAAGCGCCGTCTCTGCCTGCTTGCGCATTGTAAGGTCTCTGATTGCCACCATCCTTATTTTTCGTCCGTGGTATTCTGCAGCTTGAACACGGATTTCAATCGGGAACTTTTCCTCGCCTTTTTTCAATCCCATCGCTTCGTAAGGTCCCAGATTATCTAAAGAGATCTTTCCCCTTATTAACGGCAATGAATCAGGTGCTATGGTATACGTTCTTGCATCTTTGCCTGCTAACTCTTCTGGCGTGTAGCCAAACATCTCATAATATTGGTCATTCGCATGAAGGATTACTCCTTCATCATGAAATACAATTGCTTCAAAAGTTGCTTCAGACAAATGACGAAACCGTTCTTCACTCTCACGCAGCGACATCTCGGCCTGCTTGCGCTCTGTTATTTCGGAGTTTAGTCTTACCAGGTAATGAAAAATAAAGGCTACAACAAAAACTCCGGCAAGGGTAAATAGTCCATAGAACCACCATGTTTTCCAAAAAGGGGGAACAACGGCAATTTTTATCGAGGTTCCCTCCTCGTTCCAAATCCCGTCATTATTTGAGCCTTTGATTTTAAGGATAAAGTCTCCACCCGGCAATCCCGTATACTTGCCGAATCGTCGCGTTCCGGAATCGAACCAGTTTTTGTCAAATCCTTGGAGCATATACTTGTAACGATTTTTCAAAGGCTGGGTGTAGTTTAGCGCAGCAAACTCAAACTCAAAAAAATTGCGCTTCCAATCCAGTTTTATCGCTTTAACCCTTTCAATCGCCTTGCCAAAATCGATTTCTTCACCACCCTGCTTAAAGGAGGTCAGCACTACCGGCGGAACAAAATCATTGTCTTTTATCGTTTCCGGATAAAAACTGTTAACGCCGTTCACTCCTCCAAACCATATCTGGCCGTCTTTGGTTTGAGTACCTGAGCCAAGAAAGAACGTATTCCCCTGAAGCCCGTCGCTTTCGTCATATACTTTCTCCACAAGGCCGGTTGAAGGGTTAAACCGGACGATTCCGCCCCCCGCAGTGCTTAACCACAAGTGACCCTTTTTGTCCTCAAATATGCAGAAAATAGTTAAATCCGGCAGCCCGGCGTCTGTTTTATAATGCGTAAACGTCTCTTGCTCTTTGTTAAATTTATTCAATCCGCTGCCACTGGTGGCAATCCATACGGTTTGTGACGAATCTTTGTGAATTGCCCATACAGTGCCTCCTCCCAGGCTGTCGGGATTATGAGGGTCATGTTTATAATGCGTAAATTTTTCGGTCTTCTTGTCAAACTTATTGAGTCCGTCATTTTGAGTGCCCAACCAAAGCGCACCCTTGCCGTCGTCATAGAGACTGAAAACCCCCTGGCCGCTCAGGGCATCAGGATTGTCGGGATCGGGCAGGTAGTGCATAAACCGTTCTGTTTTCTTATTAAATTTTTCAATGCCGGCCCCATTGGTGGCAATCCACAGAACATCAGGATCGTCGCTGTCTTCGATGATTTTCCATAATGCGATGCTGTTGGCGACCATACTGTTGGGATTGCCGGGTTCATGGCGATAGCGTTTTACAACCTTGCCGGTTTTTCTATCAAAAAGGCAAAGAGGACTGTCGGCATAATTGGTGGCACTTACCCAAAAATTACCGGCGCTGTCTTCAAACACTGCCTTGACGAATCCATAGCGTAAGCTGGTCGGATCATTCGGATTGGGTTTGTAATGGGCAAAATCGCCTGTTTTCCTGTCAAGCCTGCTTAGCCCGCCTGCCATGTATCCCCCGATCCAGATCATACCTTCACGGTCTTCGTAGAGGGCGGCGACGGCATTATTGCTCAAGCTGTTGGGATTATTGGGGTTGTTTCGGAAAAGCTCAAAATTCTTCCTTTTTTGATCATACTTGTCAATTTTTCCATTTGAGAAAAAGATCCAGATGATGCCGGAATCATCTTCCATAATATACTCGATGGAATTATCGCTCAAGCGGTTAGAACCCTTGGCATCAGAGACGTAATGATTGAATGTTTCGTTTTCCGGATCAAAGATATCAAGCCCGCCTCCGCGAGTACCAATCCACAACCTGCCTGATTTATCTTGATAGATGGTTTTCACATTGTTATTGCTCAGACTGTCGGGATTATCAGGATCATGGAGATAACTGCTAAACGTTTTGGTGGCCGTGTCAAACTTGTGCAGCCCGCTTCCCAGTGTTGCAACCCACAACCTGCCGGACTTATCTTCAATAATCGACCAAATGGCCCCGCTTACCAGTTTGTCGGAGGTGTCGGGACTATAATTATAGTTGGTAAATGTTTCCGTGGCGATATCAAACTTGTCAATCCCGGTCGTTCCAAGCCAAAGCACGCCCTCTTTACCGTCGCCGGCAGCATGAATCGACCGTACCAGGTTAGAACTCAAACTGTTGGGATTATCAGGATCAGGAAGGTAGTTGGTGAAGGTCTGGGTTTTTTGATCAAACTTGTTAAATCCCACCGAAGTTCCGATCCAGAACGTGCCGTTGAGATCTTCATAAATTGCCCAGACGGTGTTATTGCTCAAGCTGTTGGGATTACCGGGATTGTGGAGATAATGGGTAAAAGTGTCGGTTTCTTTATCATACCGGTTGAGTCCACCCCCGTACGTACCAACCCAAAGAATCCCTCGGCTGTCTTCATAGATGGTGTTGACCACATTGTCCGAAATGGAGTTGTCCATCGATTTATGGTAATGTTTCAAGTCATAGCCATCATATCTAACCAATCCACTCTGAGCTGGAATCCAAAAAAAACCGTCTGAGTCTTGAATAATGGTGCCGAACCGGATGATGTCCCCAATGTTGAGAACGTGATCAATTCTAATATCATTCTGTTGGGCCTGGATGGTTGCCCCCGAGCCGAAGAAGAGCAGCATTGCCATGGTTGAGATGATTATTTTTTTACAAATAGTTGAAATTGTCATTCCATTCCTTTTGCGACTTAAAAATGTTGCCAAACAGGCGCTGTTTTTGAAACAACTCGTGTGCCAGATATATCTTCAAGGGACTTTTTTACACTTTTTATCATATAGAAACCACAAACCACAACTGGTTTGAGTTACTGAAAGATGGGGAAAAATCTGGTCCAGGTCGAAGAATTGGCACGTTTTTTTTGGAAGAATGCGGCCTTTTGATACGATTAACATACCTTGGCTCTCTATTGAGAATTATTATGTCCCCCTGGTCATCCCCTCAACACTATATATGGTATAATTTCGTTTCGACCCGTTCCGGTCTTGAATTGACGATTGCCTCAATCGTAAATCGCCTAATATTCAAGATTGGGTCCCAACATCATGAACGCTGTCTTTTAATTTGACCTCCGATTATGTGATACCAGAAAACCTTTTTTTACATACCAGATTGTTGTGATATTTTCAATTTTAGGTGGATAGGTGATTCTGTGATAACCATTTCCGTATCACGAGTCTGGTATTTGATGTGATACATTGAGAATATCAAAACCGAACACTACTTGCCATAGTCCTTGGTTAGATCAATACAATTTTGAGTGTAGATTGGAAATGCTATTCCAATAATCAAAAGAGTAACTCAAGCACAAAATATTGAGATTACGAATCTCTTGCACGACACCAGATACCTTGCAACTATCTATTTCCATTCAAATTGAGATACGATGATGACGGACATCAAAAATAAGCTGAAGGTTTGAACGCCGGAAAAACCTGTCTCGGTTCATGCAATGGTTATGTGATCATACAGATGGAAACTTTCAGTCAAAGTCAAATAGCGCATTATGCAAGCCGCTCATATAATTCCCTGTTTTTGGATAGTACCCGTCGCATTGCCTCCTCAAACTCAGGATCGGGTTTGGAAATGAGATCTTCAATTGAAGCAGTAACAAGCTGATCGGGATTCAACCCGAATCGTTTTGTTTTTTGTCGAAGGCGGGCGTCTTTTGATGCATCGATTTCTACTGAGATGATTGCCATAATAAGCTCCGTGGAAAGGGTTGAGTTTATATCATAAATCTATAGTCTAATTTTTTCAATATTAAACATCAAAGAGGCAGATTTTTCACCAAATCAAATCATCCGGCTAGGCTGCCCTCCCAACAGAATTGACCTTATAACCACACCCGCCGGAATTGACTTTGAAACGTGTTATAAATCCAAAGAACAGGTAATCATTGATCATATTGCCGTTAATATCATTGATTTGGAAAACTTGATAAAGGCAAAAAAGGCAAGTAATAGAACAAGAGACCTTGCCGATATTGAGGAACTCACTTGAACCGTAGCGGCTACACCGATTTGGCTCCTCGAACTTACAAATAAGATTCCAGGTTCACTGTTCACCGTTCTGGATTCTGGGAAAAGGTATCCTGTTTAAGGGGCTATACATATAGTATGCCGAGTGTCTGCCAAAATACTACAACCCGCCTGAGGCGAACAAGCGCAGTAGATGGGACTTTTTACGACGCCATCAAGGTTAGCCCGGATTTTTCTTGCTATCCGGCAGGAGGGGCTGGATTATGTCAACCGGGAGATGGAGAGTTCTTTCCATAATTCCCAACAACCCTTTTCCCACTTCCGAAGGTGCCAGAGTAACATTAGGATTGTCCAGAGGACCTTTGATCTTAAAGGGGATGGCGATCAAAGTGCCTTTCAGGATCTTGCTGACCAAAGGGATATTTTTAACAACAAAGTCGACGGTTTTCAATGGCGCTGCAAGCGCAACAGCATCTATCTTTTTGTTGGTTAAATCAATGCTGCCATGACTGGCGATCTCCATGGCACTGCCGTCTATAACCGCTTCATTAAAGTATACTTTGCCGTTTCGGATGTCAGCTTTAATCTTGATGGAATTATAACCGAATCCTTGCTGTTTAATGTCCGGCAATTTGCCTTTGAACATTTCGGTTATATTAATAAGGCTTAAAATCTTTATCAACGTTCCGTACAACCTGCCACTGTAGAAACGGCCTTTGCCGGCGTCAAATTCTAAACTGCCCCCCAGAGATCCGAGGAGTGTTTGATCGGGTTTTTGAACCGCTGTAATGTCAGCTTCCAGATTGAAGTTGCCGTCAACTTTCACTGATTTGTCTGCAAGGCAGGATAAGGAAGATTGGAGTTCTTGATCCCGGGCAACCGGTTTAATATCAATGGTTATTTTTTGACCGGATATTTGCAAAGTGCCGGGTGTGGATATTCCGCATAGATTGGCTTTGGTTATAAATATTGTTGCCGAGGCGT
Source organism: Desulfobacterales bacterium (assembly GCA_032127815.1). Taxonomy (GTDB): domain Bacteria; phylum Desulfobacterota; class Desulfobacteria; order Desulfobacterales; family UBA11574; genus Desulfatibia_A. The sequence continues at coordinate 5,571 of JAQBHK010000398.1, read as the reverse complement.
CGTTTAAGGATATGTCAGCGTAGAAAGGGCTCCAGGTGAAGCCTTCATAGGTTAATTTTTCTGTATTTAATTTCAATACTCCTTGTACACGGTTGGGTTTCACACTTGTGCCTGTTTGATCGTTGTTGTTTTTACCGCCCTGATCCAGAGTCTGTTTGAGATTATCCAAATTGATTTCATCGGCGGAAACTTCTACGTCAAGGAGAAAGTATTTAGAAGAGGAACTCACATTGCCTTGCAGGTCAAAGCGGTTGTCCGCCCACGAAAGGTCTGCTGATTCAACCCGGAGATAATTGTCGCTTGATTTCAGAGAAAGTGTGTTTACGACAAGCGGCGCTTTCATTTTCCAAGGAATGCTAAGATTTTTTACCTTTAGTTCGCCCTTAACAGTCGAGCGTGCCGGTTGATCCAGCTGCAGGTGAGTATGGAAATCACCTTTTATCCAGCCGCCAAGCATCTTATTCTTCAGCATGAGATGATCCATGGTTGCTTTGTTCAAATTGCCGCTAAAGAAAAGGTCAAACTTTTTGTTTGCTGAGGCAAGTTTAAAGGAGGCATTTGATTCGGAGTCCTGAATGACAAATTCTTTAATAATGAATTCATCAGGGCTCATAAAAAGGTCACCGGAGATTTTAAGGTCCTGTGGCAACGCCAGATGCCCTGAAAGCGTTGTTTCCCGACGGTTGTTCCAGGTCAGATGCATCGCTGAAACCGACACAGGCGGCCTTATGACGAGCTCCGGGGGCAAGTTCAAAAGATCAGATATCCGCTCGGTGGCCCTGGGGCCTATTTCGCCCTGAAATCTCAGATCCAGATTTTGTATGCCTTGCATATAACCGGTGACGGCACCTGAAACCTGCAATGACGAATCCGGAAGTTTTGCTTGAAGGTTAGTGACTGCAATATCTTTCTCTGTGAACTTAAATTGTCCACCAGTTACTTCCAATGCTTCCGGATAAAAAGATGAATTGACTTTCAGGTTTTTGACGTCACCAGTCGTTTGAAAATGCCAGTTTTTCGGCTCTAAAAGGGGGCCTTTTACCTGCAGTGCAGATAGATCAGCCGTGCCGTTAACGGATTGTAAGTTTTTGAGAGTGCTGCTCAGAGCTTCAAAGGATGCAAACCACGGGTAGATCTCTTCCAGAATAATTCGCATTTTACCGGATTGGACCTCCAGATACGGCGTTTTGTCCCAGTTAACCTGCATGGAGACTTCGGAGAATGAAGTTTTGCCAATATTGCCGTTTAAATCCTTTACGGCGACGTTGGTCCCTTGCAATGAATAGTCTCTTCCGTGTATTTGTAGAGGATGTAGCAGTCGCTTGTAATTGGCCGACAGATCAAATTGGGAAATCTCTACACTAGCATTGATATCTGTTAAGCTTTCTCCCAGGACAAGTCTCCCGGTGGCACTTCCTTTGGCGTTTTCTATAAGCGCTGCTTCTTTTTGAAAGGCCTCGTTATCAATCAGGCGTTTTAGAATGGGGGGGAGTTGGGCCAGGTCCGTATCAAGTGCCAGATCCAGGTGAAACGGAGCGTTTTCTCCTTCCAGACCCAGTTTCAAGGTTCCTTTGCTTGCCCGGGAATTTCCCAAACGTGCTTCAAGGTTGTGCCCCTGCAAGAGGCCCTTTGAAATCGTCGCGTTTCCTTTGACTTTCTTTAAATCCAGATCAACCTTAGGGATAAAAATTTCACCATCAAGCATGTCGCCCTTAATAATGATATTTTCCAATTTGCCCAGATCTTCCCATGAATTCCCATGGGCGGCAAATGTAATCAAAGACAGCTGGCCGCCTTTGACGATGTCAAAAATGTCCTGGACAACAGGAATTTCTCCGGCCAGAGATAGAGCGGTTTTCCTGACTGACGCAACATCCACATCTTTGCCTTTCAGTTCTAAGCCAACAGAAGCAGAGGGCGACTTAAGTAAATGGTTGAACTCCAGTTTTCCGGAGAGACTGAGCCCGGGAGGATCGAGTTTTAGTTTGGCAATAGTTAACGATGATTTATCTGCATCCACATGCATGCGGCCTTGCAGTAATATACTTTTCCAGGGACCGGATTTACATTGAATGTCAAAGTTGACGGTCTCGGCTGGTAGACCAATGCGGGCGCTAAAATCGATTAATTCAAAACCGGTTTTTGCCCCTGTACGGAAGTTCAGCCGGCCGTTTTCCACTAAAAAAAGAGCCTCCAATACTTTTGCCGGTATCAAACTTAAAGCAGTACCGATTTTTTCTTCGAAAGTTTTAAGGGTTAAAGACTTTAGAGACTCTTCTTTTGGTTCTGATTGTTTATGCAGCCGGATCTCAATGTCAGGAGTATCGACATCAATGCGGGCAATTTGAACTTTTCCGAGAAAAAGAGGTAATATTTTGGGGTAAATCGCTAAGGACGTCAGAGTTCCGGAGACGGTTTCGGGGACAGAGAAACTGCCCCGGTGAATCGTTATGTGGGGTTGCGGAAAAAATGACAGCGTAAGCCGTTGAAGTTCAACCCGGCCGTTAATTGCCTGTGAAGCTTTTGTCTGAATTCTGTTTATGGTCGCTTCTTGATTGATAAACTTGTCGAAAAGCAGAACCAAAACGGACAAAAGGGCTGCCAGGATAAGGCAACATCCGATTATCCAAAGAGATATCTTTTTGAGTTTGGTCATTGACTTCAGATATCTTTCAACAAACGATTGGCGGGAGTTTTGTATATTTCACTGCGAAAGGACTGCAGGGTCTTTGCTAAAACCTCAAGCTCCCGTGTCCGGGCTACATTTAAGTTGTTTTCACCCTTATCCTCTAAGGCATCAATAATGAGTCCAATGCTTAAAGCATTGATGTCGCGGGCCGGCTGGAAGGCGGTTTCTTGCTTCTTGTTGGAAGACGTTGCCGACAAAATGCCGCTGCCGGTCAGATCTTCAAGGATTTGATGTACCAGGAGCGGAGGAATATTAAGGTGCCGGGAAATCTGTTGAGCCGTTGCCGGTTTTTCACCGTTTTTAAATTTTTTCACGAGCAGATGGGTGATTTGCAATGCAAGGAGTTTTTTGAAAGCGATGCTGGCTTTTTGATAATCAGGTCCAAATTCGTAGTTGGCAACATTTTGATGGGCGCAAGAGACTTCAGCACCTAAGAGAACGATCAGCCAACTCAATTGCAGCCATATTAAAAACAGCGGCAAGGCTGCAAAACTTCCATAGATGGCATTGTATTTGGCGACATTGATTTGTGCGCTGATGTAAAATTTCTGGGATAGAATGAAACAGGTACCGGCAGCAATGCCGGCCAGAATTCCGGAAGAAAACTTTATGTGGCAATTGGGCATGACCATGTAAATCAAGGTGAACAGAATCCAGATCAGGCCGTAAGGGAGCATTGTGAGGGATGCAAAGATCAGCGGGCTGACTATTTTAAGATATGCAATTTCGCCTGTAATGGTCGTAACCTGCGAAGTGATGAACACATTCACACTGCTGGATACGATAATCAGAATAGGGCATATCAGCATAATTGCAAGGTAATTACTGAATCTGCGGCCGAAGGAGCGCGGCGCAACTTTCCATATGTGATTCAAAGCGTTTTCAATGTGGTTTAAGACCTTTATTGCCGACCAGAATAACAAGACAATACCAATACCGGCAATTAGCCCGCCTTGGGTGTTCCCCAGAAGCGAGTGGGCAAAATCGATAATTTTTACAATTACTTCCTCCTGACCTGCAAAACTCTCCAAAACCTGTTTTTCCAAAAGCTTTTCGAATCCAAAGCCTTTGGCAATCCCAAAAGCCAGGGCCGCCACCGGGACGATGGAGAGCAGGGTATAAAAGGTGAGGGAAGAAGCACGAATAGCGCAGTTGTCGGTGGCAAAACCGCGGATTGTAAGGAGAATGGTGCGCAATAAACGGATGATTAGGGCTTTCGGCTGTTTAACATTAGCCAGCGGGATTCGCCAAATTCCGGTTTTCAGATAATTAACAAGGTTTAATGGGCCTTCCCGGATTTTTTGCATCGGCAATAGTTATGGTTCGCAAAAAGTAAAATATTATATTTTTTGCGAGAGTATTTTGTATTTGGTGTTTAGTGTTTGGTTATTTAACAAGCTGGTATACCAGCATATATTTAAAACAAAACACTAAATACTAAACACCAAAGACCTGATGAATTCTACTTTTTACGAATTCATCAGATTTTAAGTAATTGATAAGAATCGACTCAAAGCAAAACTACCAGAGGCGCGCAATGTTGTCAACCGTACTTTCATGCAACGCCGTAAAATTACGGATATTTTAGGCATTATCTTTTGGCCGGTTTCATCCAGGTCCCCAAGTTATTAAATGATCTAATGTCATCCTCTGGGGTGATATTTTTCATGCATCTGCTTGAGGTGTTCCCGGGCTACATGGGTGTAAATTTGAGTTGTGGAAATATCGGCATGACCGAGCATGATCTGCACGGCTCTCAAATCGGCCCCGCCTTCCAGAAGATGGCTGGCAAAAGAGTGCCTGAAACTATGCGGTGTGATTTTTTTAGCAATTCCTGCCTGCAGGGCATATTGTTTTAACAATTTCCAGAATCCCTGGCGGGTCATCGGTTTCCCAGCTCTGGCAACAAACATGTAATGGCTGACAGCGTCTTTCAAAAGCAGCGATCGGGCGGTTTTAACGTAACGGTCTATTATATCTTTGGCGTAATTGCCGATGGGGACGATCCGTTCTTTTGAACCTTTTCCAATGACCCTGACAAAACCGGCTTCAGTGTTGATATCCAGCGATTTCAGATTTACCAGTTCGGACACCCTCAGTCCGGCGGCGTAAAGAAGTTCAATCATGGCGGCATTTCTCAGCCCTAAAGGTGTTTGGGTGTCCGGTGTGCTTAGTAGAAGTTTAATCTCTGAAACGGAAAGGACATCCGGAAGTTTCAGGCCGCTTTTGGGCAGATCAAGCAGTCGGGCAGGATCGTGTTTGATAATTTTTTCCTGTAAAAGGTACCTGTAAAAACCCCTTAAAGTGACCAGATGCCTGGCAGTTGATCTTGCTTTCAGGCCACCGTCTCTCAGGCTTATCAGGTATGTTAATATTACAGGCGTCTCAGCATCTGAAATCCGCTTGACCTTTTTTTGATTTAGATAATCAACATATCTGGAAATGTCCCGGCTGTATGATTCAATCGTATTTTCCGAAAGGCCCTTTTCGATAATTAGGAAATTTATATACTGATCAACAAGGACGTCAAGCGAAGGCATGGGAGTTTTCTATCCCGTCTTTTTGAGTTTTATCCGAATAATAATATTTCGCACTATACGTGTCATTCGTCACCGGTTATTGGAGCGCTGCGCTTGAGGAGCACTTTGTTTGAGGAGCGGCTTACCAGTCTTGAAGGGACAGATAAAAAACGTGATTTCCATTCTACCGGAGTGTTCTTCATGCATAGCAAGCATTTTTTTTGCTAATGACCAATGACGAATGACAAATGACTAAACATCGATCAAGAAGTCCGAAGATTCGAGGTTATTCAGAACTTCGACTCCGTCCCGGGTTACCACCGCCATGTTCTCAAGCCGGATGCCGCCCCAGCCGGCAAGATA
>JAQBHK010000397.1:0-8644 GCA_032127815.1 Desulfobacterales bacterium | reverse complement strand
GGCAAACAGCGGAGCTGACGACACTTTTCGAGGCTCTGGCAGAGAGTACGGCCCAAATGATTGATCAGTATCCGGGAGATTATAATTTTCTGCTGTCCAACGGGCAGCTTCTTTTTGCCTTCACCAACCATCGACAGTTCATGTTCCTGAAAAGGAGCAGCAAACTGGAAGACGCTCTTTTGCTCACCACTCTGGCGCGCGGCCTGAGTGAAGAAAAATGGGTGCGGGTGGCCAAATCGACCAATCGGCGGGGGTTGCTGCTGGCAATTTCAGGGAATGATGTTATTTTGCATAAATCCATTTAACCCGATTTTTTTGATACCCAAATTTCAGGAGGTGCGACATGCTTTCTCACAAGACTGAGGTGCGGGTTCGCTTTGGCGATACCGACCCCTATGGCGTAGCCTATTTTGTCAGCTATTTCAGATATTTTCACAAAGGGATCGAAGAATTTCTCCGCCATATAGACATCCCCCCTGAAACTTTTTTTCGCAACCAGCAGGAAAAATTCGGCATGCCCAAAGTGGCGGCTGATTGCCGCTTTCTGGCACCGGCACGCTATGGCGACCTGCTGGAGATGCACACTTCCGTAAAAGATATTAAAGAAAAGTCCATTGTTTTTCAGTTTAAATTTTACCGCTCTTCCGAAACCCAGCTGCTGGCCGAAGGGAGTGTCACCTTCGTGGCCATTGATCATAAGTGGAAGGCCAGACCCCTTCCGAAAATTCTGATCGAAAAGATTCGGGCAAACAGCCAGCTCAAACAATCTTTGTAAAGAATCCTGGCCCAGAGGACCCGGTTTTTCAGGACTAAATACAGAGGAAATCATGCGATCTGCCAACTTCGCTTTTGTAATCAGCATGTTGTTTTTAATCGGCTTGAGTTGTACAGCCCGGGCTGCGGGAAGTGATACCGTCGAACTGGTGCATTTGAAAACTGTCGACGGCGTCAAGTTGACCGGCTTGCTGCGCCCCGCGCAATCGGCTTCACAAAAAGCCGGAGTGGTTATGGTCCATGGCTACAGCGGTAATTTTTACTCCAGTATCATGGAATTTCTTCCCCCTGCCCTGAGCGCCGGCGGACTTAATACCCTGGCAATCAATATGCGTGACCATGATCAGGTTCCCAAGAAGAACCTGTTTGAAGAAAATCGCCATGACATAGCAGCGGCGGTCGATGAAATGGAACGGCGCGGCTATAACCCCATATTTCTTTACGGGCACAGCATGGGAACCAACCGGGTGCTTTATTATCAGGCAGCGACTGAAGATCCCAGGATTGCAGGTATGATCTTAACCGGCCCTCCGGGCAATCTGTACGAGTGGAACGTGAGAATTTTCGGGCAAGATGCGGCAGCGCAGCTACTGCGCCGTGCCCAGGATTTGAAGACCGCCGGCAAAGGCGATGAGTGGATGCTGGTTGACTTGGGTCCCTTGGGCAAAAGCCTTTACACTGCCAATCACTTGGTAAGTCTGAGGGGACCGGAAACTTTTTCAGATCCGCATAAAAATATAGGCCGGATTTCCCTGCCTATCCTGATTGTCCATGGTCTTGCCGATCGCCTGGCAGACCCTGTAGCTACCGACCGCCTCAGCAGTCGCGCCGGTGCCGGCAGCAAAGTAAAGGTCGTCAAGATTGCCGGTGCCGGACATGGCTTTCGCGGCCATCAGCAAGACTTGGTGAATCAAGTGCACAACTGGTTGCTGGAACAGCTACCATCTAAACCCTAAAACCCTAAAATATCATCAAACTTGATCCAGTTCGTGTATTAGTTTTTTCATTTCCCCTGGAGTCAATTCCAATGTAACCTTTCCTCCTCCGGGATGAGCAAAGCTTAAGGTACAACCTTTCTCTTTCTTTTCCACGAACCATTTTTGACCTTTTGGAAATACTATTGATTTGTCCAGCCAGTCATCCGGATTGCACTGGGCAATTTGGATCAATACACCGAAAGCGTCTTTAGGATGGATAAAAATCTCTTTCCAAACGTCGCCATATTCATTGTATCCGAAATAGGGAATATTATGCTTTTCAAGGGTTTGTCGGGCTTTTTGAATGTCCGGTGTTTGCAATGTAAGATGATGAAAACCGCCTTCTTTATTATTTTTTAAAAATTTTTTTAAAAGCCCGTCCGGGCCGGTGGGATAGATCAGCTCGAAACGTGAAAGATCTCCCAGGGAAAAGATTTGCCAGAAAAATTTTTTGTCATGATTATCGGCGCCGGCACCGGGCACGGCTCCCAATATGTCCTGGAAAAAAAAGCGGGCTTTTTCGTAATTTTTAACTGCTATGGAAATATGATCGATCCGCGAAATCACATTTACCTCCTTTTCGGCATCACGAATACCGGCTAAAATGGCAATCAGCATCAAAAATTTTTAGCGGAGCAATTCCACTTATTTGGGGCGATTGAAGATTTTCGATTGAAAATTGAATAGACAATAGTCAATGCCTTACTTGGGTCGAGTCTGTCCCGCTTTTTCAAGATACCGTTGTCGTTGCAAGGCTCGTCTGGCTTAGGATACTTCATGCAGACAGTTTCGCACCTGGGAATACAGGTCGGGGGCCGTGACCAGCATATTATCTTTGATTTTTTGTCCGTCAAGGTATTCGTTGAGATGAAAAGCGCTTCCATCCAATTTGTAGATCTTGCCACCGGCCGCTTCAAGGATAATACCGGCGGCCGCAAGATCCTGATAAGACTCGTTGGCAATAAGTGCCGCTTCGGCCCGACCCATAGCCACATAACATATATGGGCGCCGGTGCAGCCTAAATCGCGAATTTTACCAGGAAATGTCGATCGATAACGACTGTGAAACCGGGAATAGGTAAAAAGCAGACTTTCATTGTTGATATTTTGTTGGTCTGAAATGTGGATTTCCTCTTTCTCCAGATAGGCTTTTTGATCGGCCCGGGCGTGAAAAATATCGCCGGTTGCCGGCATATAAAACACACCGAAAACGGGCCAGAAATTTTCGATAAGCGCCAGGGAGATACCCCAGATGGGAATGCCGGCTTGAAAATTGGCAACGCCATCTAAAGGGTCAAAAATCCAGAGGTAGCGCTTATCATCATGGGTGTATTCCTGTTTTGCCTGGTTGTTTTCGAATACCTGATGCTCAGGAAAATGAGAATTAAGCTGGTCTTTAAAAAAATCCATCATGTGGAAATCGGCTTCGGTAACAAGTTCCTCGTCGAATTTAATATGTGGATTTCCTTTACCATAATATAAAAGCGCCTCCTCTCCTGAGCGCCGCATCACGTCCATGGCAAACCGGGTTAAATCGTCAATCCCATGACTTTTTAAAGCTACCATTTTCCCTCCTTGTATCTTATCGATTCTCTGTTGGGTATGTTAAAAAAGTGTTGGTTCTGCCTTTTTGTATCAGCTCTTCAAACGAAAGCGATTCTAATATCAGCGGTCTTCATGCTCCGGGGGAGACCTTTGAACTGCACAGCGAGCGCTAACCCCGTAGCTTGACTTCGACGAGCTCAGTCGAGTCGCTGCAGGGTTCTTCAAAAATGCAAATTTTTGTTCGCGTTCAAGGGCAATACCGCAGGACAGCGCAACTGGATCCCGCGAAGCGGGACAAGCAGGGCGAGGGGCATGGACGCCCCGAGTCAATGCGAAAATTTTAACCACAGGAATACATATAGTATTTCGAGGATTGAGCTAAAGCTCCACTTTGTGCAAAATGTTGAGCCTGACCCCAGAGGAATAGGCCCGCCCGGTGGAATCCTCCGAAGAAGGTCCGCAAGGCGGTATTCCATTGGGCAAGCATTCCACAGGGCAGTCACAGAAATCGGGCAAAAAGGGACGTTTTACAAAGGTCTCAGACCATCCGCAAAGCAGATGGTTTGAATTCGTGACTTTTTATTAGATCGTCAGGCTTGTGCCTAAAGATAATACCCGGAGTTATACAGTCTAATAACCGCCACGCTTCAGTTCTTCAAAATATCCCAGCTTCCGCGTAAAGGTATAGTTGAAGGGTGCTGCTACTAATTTTTTGGCAGCGCTGCCGGCATTTCCTCCAAGGGCTGAAAAGGGAAGTGATACGATAAACACAGCCGTACCGAAAACCACAGAGACAATACCCACCGGCCGGACAACAAAAAAATCGACCGCCATGGCTCCGGCGCCGATATCGTCACTTGTTGACTGGCTGGCTGCAGAGGCAGCTGTTGCACATGGAACAATAACCAGAGTGGCAATTAGTAAAAAGGCTATAAATCGCATGGTAATTTTACACATATCCTTCTCCTCCTTTAAACATCATCCGTCTTTTTGTTGGATCAATCTTTGCTTTCAAAATTCGTGCGTTTTTTAACGGATGTTCACAGGTTGAAAAATGTTCATAATAGCGCTATGTTTTGATGAATTCGCAAAAAATCGCTTTTATCGGTTTTTAAGATTTTTATTTCCTGCCCGTAACTATTAAAATATAGAATTTTTACGGTTATTTTGGTAACTAAAGCCTAAATAAAAACACGCTTTGTGTCAAGGAAAAAGGATTAACCCGCATTTCTCATGAAGAATTTATTCTGGTTATAAAAATAAAAGGCCACATGATATCATCTTCTGTCAATATAGACGTAGCCATAGCCCTTCCGGTATACAATACATTCACTTACAGTGTACCTGAAAATTTTGCAGCAATGGTATCTGTCGGGAAAAGAGTGCTGGTCCCTTTTGGCCGGCGCCGGGTAACCGGATATATCCTTGGGGATAGCCAGGATAATTATCAGAAAGATTTAAAGGCCATCCTGGATGTCCTTGATGAAAAGCCGCTTTTTCCAGCGTCTATGATACCGTTTTTCAAATGGGTTGCAGATTATTACTTGCATCCGATTGGAGATGTCATCAAAACCGCCCTGCCCGGCGGCTTAAATCTTTACGATTTTGTTGCGCTTGCTGTTACTAAACAAGGTGAACAGATCCTTTATGCAGACAATAACGCGGTGACACCTCTGGAAAATTCAATCTTAAATTTGCTTAAAATCAACCCGTTGCGCCGCAAAGATCTCGGCCGTACTCTCAAACAGGATGTCTCCAATGCTTTAATTTGCGACCTGGAGCGCCGCGGGCTGATTATCGGCCAACGCAAACTTAAAGGTCAAACCGTTAAAGCCAAGATGGAACGGTATGTTGCTATGTCCGGCTCGGATGTTTCTTGCAACAAGTTATCTGGTGCCGGAAAAAAGATTATGGCTGCCGTCAAAGATGAAGGTGAAATCTCGGTTCAAAAACTAAAAGCATTGATCCCTTCCGCACCCAGAATAATCCATTCTTTGGAAAAAGACGGATATATCTCGATATTACAGAAAAAGGTCTATCGGGATCCGTTTGGAGAACCGATCAGATCCGACACAACTCATATACTTAACGACGAACAGCAACGCGCGGTTTCAAAGGTATTAAGCTTGCTCGGACAAGGATTTGCCACCTGTCTTTTGGCAGGCGTTACCGGCAGCGGCAAAACCGAAGTTTACCTGCACTTGGCCGCCGAGGCTGTGCAACGTGGTTTATGCGTGCTGGTCCTGGTGCCGGAAATTGCACTTATCTCTCAGATGGAGAGACGCTTCCGGGCCCGGTTTGGTAAATGTGTTGCGATTCTGCACAGCGGACTTTCCGCGGGAGAGCGTTATGATCAGTGGCTACGAATCGAGCGTCAAGAAGTGACGATTGCCATCGGAGCCAGATCTGCTATCTTTGCGCCGTTTGCGGATATCGGTATTATCATCGTAGATGAGGAACACGACACATCCTACAAGCAAGATAGCGGTTTGCGCTACAATGCCAGAGATCTTGCCGTGGTGAGGGCCAAACTTTATAATTGTGTTGCCCTGCTGGGATCGGCTACGCCTTCGATGCAGTCATATTATAACGTCACTCAAGCTAAATTCACACAAGTTACCTTAAAGCAGCGTGTCGAACAACGACCTATGCCTGAAATTACCGTCGTCGACCTACGCAAATATAGAGATACACGGGGGATCAGACGTTTTATCACTCCCTTGCTCCATACCGCCATCAAAGAGACTCTTGAGCACGGCAAGCAGGTTCTGCTTTTCTTGAATCGACGAGGTTTTGCCAGCTACCCGGTCTGCAGGGCTTGCGGCGCAGCCATAAGATGCAAAAATTGCGACATTTCCCTGACACTGCATCAGGGTGCCCGTGCCTATAAGTGTCATTACTGCGGATTTACACTGGCGGCATCATCAAACTGCTTAAGCTGCGGCTCTAATAAAATCAGCCTGCTGGGCCTTGGCACTGAGAAAGTAGAAGCGGCCGTCAAAGCCCTTTTTCCGGATGCGCGGGTAGCCAGGATGGATCGCGATACCACCGTGCACAAGGGTTCCATCTTAAAAATTCTGAAAGGCTTGAGAAATCAAACCATCGATATACTTGTCGGCACCCAAATGGTTGCCAAGGGTCATGATTTCCCCAATATTACTCTTGTCGGCATAATATGTGCCGATCTATCCTTAAACTTTCCGGACTTTCGAGCCGGTGAACGCACATTTCAGCTTTTGGCCCAGGTTTCGGGAAGAGCCGGGCGGGGGAAAGTTTCCGGCCGCGTGATTCTTCAGACCTACAACCCGGATCATTTCAGCATATTGTCGGCCACGGACCAGGACTTTAAAAAATTTTACAACCAGGAAATACATTTTCGCAAATCGCTGAATTACCCTCCTTTTGCACGCATGGTACAGCTTAAAGTTTCCGGAAAAAACAAAGAAAAAACGCGGCAACATGTCATGGCCATAGGTAATCTTTGTCATGATCTTTTAAAGAGCGACGCCGCTTTTTTAAAGTATGTGCAAGTGTTGGGGCCGATTGAAGCCGCACTTCCGCGAGTCGCAAAACACTTCCGCTGGCAGATCCTTTTAAAGGGGCTGAAAGTAGGCCCTCTGCACCGCTTTCTTCAGCAAATACTGTTTGAGAACAGGGCAAAAATCAGCAGCCGAAGCATTAAGGTCATCGCAGATGTCGACCCTTTCTTTATGATGTAAAAAGGTCTCACATTAAAAGGCACCAAATTGTCCTCAAGATAGTGCGGCTTCTTACCGATAATAGAATATTGGACACCATAATGACAACGAAGTTAAGCGTAACGCGCACAGAAGTTGCATAATATGACAAAACTGGAACCCATCGAAATAGATCCAAAGACATTTCTTCGTAAAAACTGCACGTTGCCTAGCTTGCCGGAGGTGCTGACGCGTATTCAGAATGCTGTCCACGACCCTAACGTAAATATCAAGAAGATAGCTGAATTTGTAAGCGGTGATCCAGCCTTGGTTGGACAAGTGCTGAAAGTTGTAAACTCTGCCTATTACGGCATGCCCAGACAAGTATCAGACGTGCTGACGGCCATTGCATTTTTGGGGCTCAATGAGGTTTATCGGATGACCCTCTCCTTGTCCGTGGTCAATACACTGGCCATTAAGGAAAAGGGTGAGCTCGACAAGTTCTGGTTCCATTCTTTTTTTACGGCGCTGTGCACCAAGTTCCTTGCAAAAAATTATGATCCGCTTTTGGATTATGAGGACCTGTGGTCAGCCGCTATATTACATGACATCGGCAAATTGGTTTATCTAAAATTTTTCCCCGACCACTACAAAGCGCTTACCAATTTCCAAAGAGAAAAAGGCTGTCTTTTCAGCGAAGCAGAAGAAAATATTGAAATGATACCGAGCGCTTTCTTAGGCACACTACTGTGCGACCATTGGAGATTGCCGGACAAAATCAGGAATGCTTGTAAATACCATACACTTAAAGATCTGATCGACATGCAGCAAGGCAGTGTTTCGACAAGTTCTCAGCGTATGATCTGCTTGGGAAATATTATAGCAGTATTGTCCACAGAAGAGCTGAGCGAAGAAACTAAACACAAAATAGCTGACTTAACAACAGCTTATCTCGATATCAGTGAGACGGAGTTTCTGACCATGATGGGAGACATCTACGCATTGAGAATCGAGGTGGACAGGTTTGTTGGCCAGCTCTAAACAACCCTGGCTTTTATTTTGAAGTTTTACGTCCGCTGAACACTGCAAAGCTATAGTTCTTGTACCAGCAATTTACCTCCTTAAAGCCCGCGTCTTGCATCCACTGCAATTGAGAGGTCAATGTCGACATGTTATCTGCTTGCATGCGCTCAAAGGCTGCTTGCAGTTCTGTTGCGGTTGTGCCCTTTTCCTGAACCTGTTTTATCCATGTTTCTCGATATCTTTTATCAATCTCAGGTGATTCACCTTGAACCTGATCAGCGTTTACAAAAATACCGCCCGGGCTAAGCGAATTGATAATATTTCGATATAATTCAATTTTTTGGGATTCTACCAGATGATGGATTGAAAGAGCGGAAATAATAACGTCAAATTGTTGTTCAAATTTAACAACCGCATAGTCTGCCGCCAGGTAGCTAAAACTGTTGGGAAATTTTGAGAGGGTGTCCCTTGCTTGCGCTATCATATTTTCCGACACATCGACTAATGTGATTTCAGCATTTTTATATGCTGAGGCAACGAAAAAGGCAAACAGGCCGGTGCCGGCACCAAGGTCTAAAACCTTAATGTTTTCTTCGTGTTGGAATGGAATAATTTCCACCGCTATTTTGTAAAAGTCATCAAAACAGG
>JAQBHK010000396.1:0-7154 GCA_032127815.1 Desulfobacterales bacterium | reverse complement strand
CATATGATGGCGCTGATGCCAATAAATATCGCAAATGATAGAATGATTTTTTTTCTAATACTGATTTTCATACAGCCCGGCATTCCTGTGGCGGATGTTTCATAACGACATCAGCGATTTCGATTTGTTACAATCCTTTGGCATATTTTATGAATATCAGCATAACATATTTATTGAATACCGTAAAAGAAATAGAGAATCGTCAGCTCCACGGTCAAAAAGAGCACCGTCATAACAGCACCCGCCTTGGCATAATCCAGTGTACGATAGCCGCCCGGCCGCATGATCAAGGCGTTGACCTGGTGGGTCGGCAAAACAAACGTATTGGAGGCCGACAATCCCACGACCAGAGCGGCCATACGGGGATCTCCGCCGGCCATGACCGCCATGTTCATGCACAGAGGAACCAGCAGGACCGTGGCGCCCACATTGGAGACCACCAGGGTGAAAAAAGAGGTCATAATGCCGACGGCAGCCAAAAGCACAATGGGTGAAGGCTGACCTATTAATCCTAAAACAAATTTGGCAATAAAGGCCGCCGTTCCGGTTTTCTCAAAGGCCATGCCCAGGGGAATCAGTCCGGCCAGCAGAAAAACAGTCATCCAATCTACGGCGTAGTAGGCTTCATCCACGGAGAGTACCCCGGTGATGATCATCCCCAGAGCCCCTGACATCAAGGCCACCGAAAGCTGGGTCTTGAAGACTAAAATCTGAAAAAGGGCCACCGCCAGCCACGCAATGGCGAGTTTGGCCTTTTCGGGACGCAAAATTTCACCTTCCAGGGCCGTGGCAAACGAGAGTGCCCGCGGCTGCGGTTTGTTTCTTAGAATATGAAATTTTTCCCAGGGTCCGTACAGCAGCAGGGTATCGCCCATTCTCAGCCGGATATGGGTAAGGCCGCTGTAAAAAATCTTGTTGCCGGTATACAGGGCTACAGGGTTTACTTGGTAGTGTTCCTTAAAATTGACTTCACTCATGGTTTTGCCGATCAATTCCGATCGGGGCGAAACAACCGTCTCTGCCATGCCGGCATTGGTAATGGAGAGGCCTTCGGCAAACTCGTCCAGGCCGTCCTTGATCTCCCAGCCGTATTCCTCGGCCAGTTTGCGAACCTTTTTGGCTTTGCCGACCACGGCAATGTCATCGCCGGCTGAAATCATATCGGTACTGCGCGGCGTAAAGTTCTTCTGTTTTTTTCCGGCAAAATTGACGGCGACCACGGTCACCAAAAATTTTAGTCTGACGGCCAGGTCCTCCAGGCTTCTTGGAGTTTGAAAACTGGCGGGAACGTGCAGTTCAAACATATTTTCAAGCCCCTGATACTCGTCCATCAGCATGGCGGTGACGCCTTCGTCGTCTGCGCCTTCCGCCGCCGGCAGGACCAATTTACCGAAAATGACAAAGTATATAATCGCCGAAGAGAGTAAACAGATGCCGATGGGTGTCTGGGTAAAGAGTCCGAAGGGCTCCAGTTTTTCACCGCCCAATATCATCAGATCGTTCAACAGAATGGTGGGACTGGCCCCCACCAGGGTGATGGTGCCGCCGATGATGGCGCAAAATCCCATGGGCATCAGGAGGCGCGATATGGGAATCCCCATTCTCTTGGCGATGCGTTGGGTCGCGGGCAGAAACAATGCCGCCGCCCCGATATTCTGCATCATACTGGAGATTATTCCAACGGTGCCGGATACCAGTGTAATCACTTTCTTTTCACTGTTGCCGGCCAGCTTGATGATGGGCCCGGCCACTTTGTTCATCACCCCGGTCTTATCCAGCCCGGCGCCGATGATAATAACGGCAATGATGGAGCAGACGGCGTTACTGCTCAGGCCGACAAAGGCCTCTTTGGGCGTTACAAGTCCGATCAGCGGCAGCATAACCATCATAATAATACCGACAACATCGACCCTTACCCACTCAAAAATAAAAAGAACAATCGCAAAAACCAGTACGATCATGGTCAAAATCATCTCAGGTGTCATCTATAATACCCCTTTCCCGTCTGGATCAAGTTGATTAGCGTGCATTCCATCCATAATATGCTCAAAATCAACGGCTTACAATAGGCACTCCCCCAACTAATTTCTAGTCCGGCGATAACTCGACGGTTTTCATTTCCTTTTTTTCTCATTTCTGAACCAATAGCATAGAAAAAATATAAAACCGACTAACGCCAGCCGCAAAAAAAAATGTGCATCCATGCCAACCTCCTTATTATTCGACTTATATAAATAGCCGTAGACCTTTAGATACCATGGGATTGCACATAAATTGGACGCCAGGCCGGTCTGGGTTGCGAGATTCAGGGTTCTGCGTTCAGAGTTCTGCGTTAACCCCTGAACCTTTGAACGTTGAACCTTTGAACCCAACTTTTTGATTAGAGATGGGGCGTTTTGTCCAAAATATTACACCATGGTACGCTATAACTTATGATGTCTTTAATTAGGTCCTTTGCTTTTGAAAGGGGTATATAGTACATAAAAGTGGCTTTTTGGCAACATGAAAGTGGTTTATTAGCAACTTGTAAAACAGATTTATTCTTTTAAAAAAAGAAAGTCCGATCTGCTTTTTCTAAAGCTTAAAAAAAGCAACCGGACTTTCGCTTTAATAATACTGACCCAAAATGTTATATTACTGAATAAACAAAGAGTTTTTGCTGCAATCTCTCACCCTGTGCTATGCGGCTGTCTGCCTGCTGTTGTTGTGATTCCGAAACCACAAAAGCGACCTCACCTAACTCTTTGCAAACGGATGCAATGGCCTCATCAATTTCACTGAACTTGATCACATGGGAAAAAGAGATTCCTTCCCGGGCGGCCTCTTTTTCAAAAACATCGGCGTTCTTGGTTGCAAGCTCTTGAAAATCCGTGCAAAGCTGATCGCGAGATGAAGAAAACAATTTAAACGTGTCGCAGGAAAACGGCGCAGTATTTAACGCCACGATCTCATAGGACATCCGTTTGGCCATATCCAGAGCATAATCGATCATCTCTCGCGAGAAAGTACCCTCCTGCCCAACAACCAGAAGTCTTTCAGTCTCTTTGGATTCGGGTTGCATTTGCAATACTTCCCGGGCATGTTCCGATTCTCCTGCTTCGGCAAACGTGATCGCTTCTTGATACTGGTCCACTTTACCACTGACCCCCAGAACCTTTTGTTTAATTTTTTCCAAAATACCTGCCATTTTTTTCTCCTCCCTATATCATTATTATAAAAATTTTTTATCGTCTTTAATTCCGGACAACCACAAACGGAACAGCAAGTTTTTGCTTTATTTTCCTGGATACCTCTTGCTGTCTTTTTTCACCTTGAATCCCCTGGCGGCCTTCAAAAGATGCATCATAAATGGTAAGCACAACGTCGCGATGGAGATTGACATAATTAATTATCTCTGTAGCCGGATTTCCCGTTTTAACGGCAAAGTGACATTGCACGCCTGCTTTCTCCGACTCCGGCAACAGGCGATTGGTATTTTCCAATGCCTTTGACATTATTTCACGGGCGGTCTCATGCTCCCCGGCTTCGGCAAAAGTCGCCGCCACCATGGCGCCTTCAATGTATTTGCGGGCATTATCAGCCCTTGTGCGTATGGTTTTTAAATATTCTTTGTACCTGCGCGGGTTAATAACCTGAAAAACACTCAAATCAGCCTTGATCCGTTGGCAAAGCTGCACCGCATATTCGAAAACCTTGCGGTCCGGATGAATTCCATCAATGGCTAACAAAACTTTTTGCATGCTCTTATCCCTTTTGATCCGAAAAAAATCGAGTTACATTCTCAGTTCCGGGCGCCGGCCTTCCGGTTGCGGAGTTCTGACTCCGGTTCGCCGCTGCTCGCCTCTCTCCGGGTTATCGTGCAGGATGTCCAGAGCGGTTTCGGGTTCGTCGGCTTGGGCAAAGGTAATTGCCGCCATCCATCTGTCCACGGTATTGATCAGGTTCTTGAAACTAAACATGGTAAATCCTCCTTTGAGAAGTGTTTGTTAAAGTTGCCTTTGTCTTGAGTATTTGCAAGCGGCGTGCCATCATGGACAAACCGTTTAACACATTAAAAATATTGTTGTTTATTCAAAAGCGGGCTGGCAAAGATATCCGGCTTGAGTGTTGCAATTTGCAATGGTTTTTGCAGCTCGGCAAATATTTAGTTTAAATTAAAGGTGTTATGGTATATTGCAAAAACGGTCCAGATGCATTGCATATTGCAACGGTTTTCGTTTGCAGCGTTGGGGATACCCGGGAATGGTCTTAAGAAATAAAGTTTTTTAGCTATTTAATAATTTTATCTCTCGCAAAGGCGCAAAGACGCAAAGACGCAAAATTTTATATTTTTTAGTTTACAAGCTTTGCGCCTTTGCGAGAGAATTTTAGAAATATACTTTTTATATAGCAGTTTCAATATATTATACACAAGAATGGCTTTTCCTGCCTGCCGGCAGAATATCGTTGCGAAAAAAGACAGGATCTGTTTTATATTTGAGACCGGTTCATTTGAAAAAAATCCAAACAGGATTGCATCATGCGTATATTTAGCAAAGGCAAAGACAAGGAACCGCTGTCTGAAATAGAAGAATTGAAGGCAGCGGTGATAAACGCAGGCATGTCGGAAGCGGTGGAAAAAGTTGCTGTCAAAGAGATCGAAAGGCTTGCAAAAACCAGCCCTTCCAGTGCGGAATATACCATCGGCATTAATTATATCGATTATCTGGTCAGTCTTCCCTGGACCAGAATGACCGAAGATAACCTTGATATCAAGCGGGCCGAGTCAATTTTAGACAAAGAACATTTTGGACTGTCTGACATCAAGGATCGTATCCTGGAACATCTGGCGGTGCGCATATTGAAGATGACCCGCCAGTATAAAATCCTGGTTGTGGATGACGAAAAAATGACCCGCCGGAACCTGGAGCATGTTTTTAAAAAGGACGGGTACGTGGTCGAAACCGCCGGCAGCGGTATTGAAGCGCTGGATCTTTTGCAGCAAAGCGCTTTTGACGTCATTGTAACGGATCTTAAAATGGAAAAGGTCGACGGCATGGATGTTCTGGATCATGCCAAAGCCAAAGATCCCAGTACCGAGGTCATTATAATCACCGGATACGCCACGGTGTCGACGGCGATAGAAGCTATGAAAAAAGGTTCCTATCACTTTCTGGCCAAACCGTTGAAGCTGAATGAAATCCGGGATACTATTGCCAAGGCGTTGTTCAAGAAAAAAGATCGCCTGGAACCCAAAGGCCCTGTGCTTTGCTTTGTCGGCCCTCCCGGTACCGGTAAAACCTCATTGGGGAAATCTATCGCCCGCAGTCTGGAACGAAAATTCGTGCGCATGTCTTTGGCCGGCATGAAGGACGAAGCGGAAATCAGGGGACATCGTAAAAGCTATGTGGGTGCTTTGCCCGGTAGAATAATTCAGGAAGTGCGCCGGGCCGAAACAAGAAATCCGGTTATTATGCTGGATGAAATCGATAAAATCGGTCAGGACTTCAAAGGCGACCCGGCCGCGGCGTTGCTGGAAGTTCTCGATCCGGAGCAGAATACGCATTTTGTTGATCATTATCTTGATGTTCCTTTTGATCTATCGCGGGTCATGTTTATTGCTACGGCCAACACCATCGACCCGATTCCCGGCCCGCTGCTGGATCGCTTGGAGGTTATCAACCTTTCAGGGTATACCGAAGAAGAAAAAGAGAATATCGCCTTTAACTATTTAATATCCAGGGAAGTAGAAGAAGCCGGCCTTGCCGGTGACCCTCCGGTGTTTACTCCCGAAGCAATTCGCAAGATCATCAGAGAATATACGCGCGAGGCAGGACTTAGAAATCTGCAACGACAGATCGCTGCGGTCTGCCGCAAAATTGCCAGAAACACCTTGGCCGGTAAAAGCAAAGACAAGCCTGGCGGCATCACTCCTGAGGTGGTGGAACAGCTTCTGGGTCCCGGAAAATTTCATTTTGAAGTTGCGGAAGCCAAAGACATGGTCGGTGTTGCCACCGGTCTGGCATGGACCGAAGCCGGCGGGCAGATCATATTCATCGAAGCTGCAAAAATGAAAGGAAAAAATAATCTGACCCTGACCGGTTCTCTGGGCGACGTGATGAAAGAATCCGCCCAGGCGGCCCTGAGCTACATCCGCAGCCACAACGAATTATTCAACATCTCTGAAGATATCTTTGACCAACATGATATCCATATTCACGTTCCGGCCGGGGCCATTCCCAAAGACGGCCCCTCTGCGGGTGTGACCATCGCCGTTGCACTGATCTCTCTTTTAACCGATCGCCCGGTCAGAAGGAATGTGGCCCTGACCGGTGAATTGACCCTGAGCGGTAGAATCCTGCCGGTAGGCGGTGTCAAAGAGAAGGTTTTGGCGGCACATCGCGCCGGGGTCAAGACGGTAATTTTTCCGGCCAAAAATGAAGCGGATATCCAGGATATACACCCCGGCATCAAAAAAGATCTTAACATTTATGCCATGGACGAACTACCCGAAATTGTCAATCTGGTTTTAAAGTAAATAGCAAAACTTTTTTTATTCCCACCAAGTGCTCTAATTCGTAAGTTCGATGACGCATTTTTTTATATTGTTTCACCGCCCGTTGCGCTAGAGACGCAAAGGCCGCAGAGTTCAATATTATTTCTTTTGCCGTTGAGGGGATGGCAAAAGAAAATAGCTCAAGCTTTATAAAAGCAATATTGTGTTGATATACAGGTAGTTATTTCATTGTCACACCGGTATGCATGTTTTTGCTTTACGCCCTCCCTGCCCTGTGGAATGCGAAGCTTATTCCTTTGGGGTCAGCGGAAAGCAAAAAAGAAACAAATTCTCTGCGAACTCTGCGGCTCTGCGGTGATTATAAATTATCCAATTATAATATGATACCGTATTTAAGAATACGTGTACTAAGACAATAAGGCACGAAGAAAGCCGACTCACGGGCGGGCCTGGTCCGGGTATCGGGCTTGCATTTGTTTCAAAAGAGGGAGAACCCAATGGCTATAAAGGAAAAACGTCTGTGCAAGTGGAAGGAAGCTGATATATCCAAAAAATTTGATAAATTTATAACCATAGTCAGTGATCCGAAATTCGTATGTAAAAAATGCGGCAGGGTGGCGAATAAGAAAAAGTTGTTGCACAAACCCGTGTCATTAAA
>JAQBHK010000395.1:0-5648 GCA_032127815.1 Desulfobacterales bacterium | reverse complement strand
TATCCCTAAGCCGGTTTAAAAAGGATTGTATTATTAAACATAAAGCGGTTATAAGCTTCGGCAATCGAAACGGTTTAATATCATGTCCATGATAATATTTTACAGCGGTTTGATAGAGTTCATTATGTGAAACGCACCCTTGCGGACGGGCATTATAGATTGCGAACCGGGGTAATCTATCGCTGGTTTCCATAATGCGCAGGAATAATTTTATAAGGTCCTTGATATGAATATAAGGTAGGGCTGATTCTCCTTTGCCGGCCACGATTTTAGATATGAGCCTGTTTTTAGACAGCCAGGACTTAAGCAGCATGTACAGCATAGGATACTCACACCAGTCGCTGTAGACGGCGGCCAAACGGACAATCGAGCATGGAAAAGCGTCAGAATATTTCTTAACGAGCGCTTCTCCTTTGCTTTTACTGCGCGCATATGGAAAATCCGCATCAGCAGGACTATCTTCAGTAAGTGATTTCCCCTCCGGCGGAAATTCGCAGGCTGCCAGAGAACTGGCAAAAATGAAACGTTTTACCCCCAGCAGCTGCGACATTTCAAGAAGATTGCGTGTGCCGGTTACATTGGTGCGCTCATATGCAGGATTTGATTTCAAGGTGAAATCATAGTACCCGGCCAGATGCAGTACATAATCGGCACCCCCATGCTCTCGAATATATCGTTCGGCACTTAATAAATTCGCCCGACTTGTTATGTCGGCCTGCAACCAGTGTATGCCGGCATGGTATGGGATGCCGACTTCTTTTTGACTCCGGCGTGCCAGGCAGAACAGACGAAATTCTCCATTGAATGCAGCCACAAAGTGTCTGCCGATAAAACCGGATGCTCCGGTGACCAGAATTCCCGGTGCGTCGTTATTCATATATACGCCTGCTTTGAATATTCCTGATAGTGAAGATAATTTTGCCAAGTTATGAAAATAGCCAGTCCCATGATAAAGCCACCGATGCAAGACAACAGAATGATCCATTTGAATTCAACAGCAAAACAGTAGACCATTAAAAAGAGTGTTGCGGTCGCTTTTACGACAATTGCAAAGACAATCAGATACGGTGATAACAGGTTTGCTTATCCAGTTTGAAACCAGCATGACAGTACCTCCTTTAATCGTTTAATCTGATACCAACGCAAAAGGCATGCCAAGGATGAATCTTGCGGGTGGTATAAAGTAACTCTTTGATAAGCAAGAAAATTATCTAAAACTTCAACAATTTTTTATTAAGGAGAGGGATCGAACGGTGTCGTGTTTCTTTACTAAATGTAAAGAAGCACTCTCGGGAGGTTCAGGGAGAAAAATTAACCGGTTTTAGCTTTGGCATTCAACCACGGGTAAAGGTCCATGGCTCTTTGCTCATTTTGGATGGATTGTATACCGGGTATTTTGGGGACATCCTTTTTGTTCGTCCCGTCGGTTACAATATTCTCCGGATTAACAAGGGGTCGCTGCAGCATCTTTTCATACAGATTAATGTAGTGCTCGGCTGTGACCGCATGATTAAATGTGGCGGCGCTTTGCATCATTATGCGGTTTATCTGCCGTTTCCTTTTGGTAAGGGGCATCATATAATATTGCATGGCCTGATCGATCGCCCAGGATAGCCCGCCCGCATCGAATGTCTTGAACAGGAATCCGTTGCCGGTATTTTTAGATACGTCCAAATGAGTGATTGTATCGTGAATCCCCCCGGTATCGTGGGCTATCGGAAGAGCTCCATAGATAGCACCGATCATCTGCACAAGACCGCAAGGTTCAAAACGTGAAGGCATCAACACAAAATCCGAAGCCCCGTAGGTCTGACGGGCCAGGTGTTTGTTGAAGCCGCGTATCGCGACCCGGTCGGACAAATTGTGGAATTGAACGATGTCTTTAAAATGCTTTTGAAACTCCCCGTCTGCTACAAAAACGATCTGCAAATTCTGATCCCAATAGCGGCGCACGACGTTATAAAGGATATCCGTCAGCAACTGACAGCCCTTTTGAACCGGGTCCAGACGCGAAGGCCAAAAGAATATGGGGGCTTGTGTATTCCGGACCAAACCCAGGGCTTTCTGAAGGACGAGTTTATTGGCCTTTTTACCAAATACATGGTTGGTTGCGGAATATTTGCAAAAAAGGGCCTCATCGGTGGAGGGGTTATAGGAAGGGGCGGGGGCGTTTAAAATTCCGAGGGCGCATCCGGCCGCTTTTTTGTTGGCCAGTTCTCGCTTCAGGGAGTTTTTTACAAAACCGTGCCGGCCTTCGATCATTTCCGCAAGGAAGGTCGGGCTGACGGTATTTGCAAAATGGGCTGAAAAGATCCCGCTTAAAAGCAAATCTACAGGAATGGAGTCCCTTATTTTTTCGTAGCCGGCCGGGAAATATTCAAAAAAAAGCTGCTGCCAAAACGATGCGCCGTCAATACCCCGGTCCTCAATTTCAGCAAGGGTGGTTTTCACCGTATGGATATTGTGAATCGTAAACAGGCAGGGAATACCCAATTGCCTTGCCATGGCCGGAATCAGGCCGGTCATCCAGTCATTGCAGTGGATAAGATCCGGCTGAACTTGAGGAATGATCCGGTTGATGACCTCGCGCTGAAACGCCAGTGAATTTTTTATATTTTCATACTCACAACCGGAATAGATATGATTCAGGTAGTAAAACGCTCTGTCCCGGGCCAGGTGAATTCTTTCATCGGGTACGCTGCTGCTTATCGTGCGCAGTTCCCTTCTAACGAGTGGCGGCAAATGACCGTTGAATATGGAGCGGTAGTCCGGGAGGGCCACATGAACATCGGCACCCTGTCTATAAAGTGCGCTTATTAACGCCGCCGAAACATCTGCCAGCCCGCCTGCCTTGGCATTCAGGCCGTTGGAATTATTACCCATACCTTCCGGAAGATAGGCGATCTCAGGTGTCACAATCAGAACGCGGGGGTTGGTTGAATGACCGCTCATGATTTGCTCCTCTTATATATCTACATATTGATAGCCTTCACAGGACCTTGAGAGTCCAAAGTTCTTGCATCATGCCGGGCTTGATCCGGCATCCACAATTCATATGACATGAATAATATTCTGGATTCACGCTTTCGCGACAATGACGATAACCAGTTTGTGGCTCTTATAATTTCAACTGGTTAGAAGAGCTTTGGGCTGCACAGATAGGACGATAGCTTTTCAAAAGCCGGTCCAACAATATCAGTTCTCTCCACAAAGTTTCACGGGTTTGTTGAAGCTGAAACGTCTTTGAAGACCTGATCTCCGGTGCTTTACCATCAAGGATGTCCTCAGCCTCTTTGATAGTTAGGGCATGTTCTACCGGAATAAATGTTTGAAAATTAAGCGGACTTAACCTGGACATCCTCGGGTTGCCGTTGGTTTTTCTGACATACGCAACTTTACTGGCCCCATAAGCCGAAATCAAATCTGTTGTGTTGAAAAGCAGGTCTTTGTCTTTTTGGCGGATTAATCCATTTTTTTGCAAAACGAGCAGGCAAGTGAAACCGGAAGCCAGTGCTTTACAGGCGGACTCTATTTTTTCGACATAGGCCAGCATGTCGGCCTGATCCCAATCTCGCAACGTAATATAAAGCCTGTTTTTTAAGCCACTGATTTTTATATTCGGCATTAATACCTCCTTTCAAATAGCCGGGAACCGGCAAAAGGCTTGGCAAATAATATCGTGTTACGATTATATGAAACGCGGCTACACCGCTCTGTTTGGCGAAAGGCACCGAATTTCGCATTCAAATTTAAAGAGCAAAACCGGGCTTGATTGTGCTCACATGACGCTACTCCTTAGATATGCGCCATTCCCTTAAGGTAGTTAAGGACCAGTCTGTTGATTGATTTCAAATTCTCTTTCATATTCAAGGAATAAACAAATCAATTCCAGGGTACGGTAATCCAGAATATGGTCTTCCCATCCAAGGCGTGCTAGAGCCCCTTTTAGGCCGGCCGATTCAAAATGCCTTTCTTGGCCGATTACATTGGACACATCTTTGATAAGCCGATTTATTTCCAGGGAAATCAGATCTCTATCACCCAGTCTCGTAGATATCATATCCATTATCGTTGGCATAAAATACACCGAATATCATCAGCAAGAGTTGCTCCCTTGCGGCGTTATGGTACCCCCATATTTCCCGGTAAATGTTAAGCTGCGGGATAGTTTGTTGATCGAACAATTTTTTTCAAACACACCCTGGCCAAAAGGGTGGATTGCAGCAAGGCCGTCCGTGTTAATGACAACTTTTCCGACCTTGCCGTGATGTTCCTTTAATACGTTGATTAGTTCGAAGGCAGATGAACCGTCGAAGTCTCCCGTAAGTTTTAGCCGGAGGCTGCCGTTGTTTCGCTGAGTAACTATTTTGAAATTTAATGCCATTGTCAAACTCCTTAATGGAGGGCCTTTTATGGTCTGGATAAGTTAAGAATACTGTTTTGAGTCCCGAAGCAGTTCGGACACGTCTGGTCATTTTGAGGATCTTCTTTCCAGTCCCCGTCAATTAAAAATTTGTACTCGTATTTTCCCGGCGGGAGCATCACCGTCTTGTCCCATAAACCGTTCCCGTCAGTTTTCATCGGATGGGTTTTCGGATCCCAATTGTTAAAATCTCCTGTTAATACGACTTCTTTGGCATCAACCGCTTTCAATGAAAACTTGATTTTTCTTCGCTGAAAGGTCTGTTTTGATTTAGCTTTTGACATCATGTTTCTCCTTTATTAAACATTCGGTATTAAGCATTCGGGCTCTAAGAGCCGGGTTATAAATATCAATAAAAGCTTAAAATCAGAGCAGTTCAGGTGCAAACTCTCTGTTTTTAATAAAAAGCGACGGTGACAGCGAATAATAAGGATCATAATTTTGCGCCGCGAACAGGTCGGTTGTGACCGCTTTACTTTTCCGGCGATGCACGCAATTCAGGCACGACCAGTATCCCCAGTGCTGCTTGCAAGCATAATCCAGACACTCTCCATAATAAGGACAAAAGATGTTTTTTTTCCCTTGTTCATGCTGCGGATTAAAATGTAGTTGCATGTTGCACCCATATTTGCTCAAACATTGCAGATATTTACCGTTCAGACACTAATACTCCGGCGCGAAATATTTGAAACCCAGATCATAAGAAGAGAGTGTTGCATCAGATATTTCTCTGCACCATTTTACCTCGGCAAGGCATATGTTCGGCAAGCCCTCAAAAGCACAGGCGCAGGAACCATTCGATGCGCAATGTTCTACCCTGATTAGTAAAGCTGTCCCCGGTCGGAAATGGACATTTGAATTAACACACATTCCATCCAGGCAGTGATTCAGCGTTTGCGCCTCCAACCAATGCCCACAATTGAAATGCATCATTCGGATGACGGCTTCATAGGTACACCGTTTGCATGATCTTTTCTCAGTATTAGCCGTCATTTTTTACCACCGTTTTTATTGCCGTCTGTTTCATAAAAGACTATCTTAAGAAAATGCATTTTGTTCGCAAAGCCTCTTTGCCCGGATATCCGGTCTTTAAGTGTGCCGATAAAATGAATGCTTTGAATGGTTAATGACCATAAAGAGCAATATGTATGCCAAAAAAAGAAAGAAGGTATATGCTTTTTATGATATTGAAAATGCTATATTAAAAGACGTTGAGGTAGAAACG
>JAQBHK010000394.1:0-9250 GCA_032127815.1 Desulfobacterales bacterium | reverse complement strand
ACATCAAAATCCGGAAATCCCTGGGAAAGATTAATGGCCTCGTGCTCAGCGGCCAAGGCCGACATAACCGTAAATATGGTGATACCGACGTCAGGAAGCTTTGATTGCAGTTTCATGGGTTACATTTTCTGATTATTTTATTTTACTCGATATATATGGCACCATTCATTCTATTTTACAAAACATTTTTGCTACAAAACCGATGCAATTCTGCCACTAAGACACCAAGGCACGAAGATAAAAAATGAAATATTCCCTTTGTGTCTTAGTGCCTTCGTGGCAAACGTGTTTTTTATTCTTAGCCGATGTACAGGTTTTGCGAGCCGGATTATTTAGTATATATTTGTAAATTGCTGGGCTGCTTCCCAGCCGAGGATGGATTTTTTCCTGGCCGGCCCTCCGCCATAGTTTCCAAAAACCCCCATTTTGCGAATCACGCGGTGGCAGGGAATGAGACAGGAGATCGGATTCTGTCCCACGGCATTCCCGACCGCCCGTGCGGCCCGGGGCATGCCAATATGCCGGGCGATATCTTCGTATGTTACGGCACTGCCCAGGGGAATCAGCAGCAGGGCTTCCCAGACTTTTATCTGAAAATTGGTTCCCCGGACATAAAGGTGCAGCGGCGCCGGTTCCTGGTCGGCTGAAAAATCAAACATTCGATCCACCAGCGGCCGTGTTATTTTCGGGCTGAACTTTAGGGAGGCATTTTGCCACTTGTCCTGTAACCGGTTCACAAGGTCAGTTTTTCTCCCCGCTGACACGAATTCCAGATGGCAGATACCGCGCCCGGTTGTTGCCAGCAGGCAATCGCCGAACACAGAGGGATGTACGCCGTATGTGATTTTAATTCCCTGGCCTTTTGCTTTATATTTACCCGGCGTTATTGCCTCACAGTTAACAAAGAGATCGTGCAGCCGGCCGGGGCTGGAAAGGCCGGCACCGTAAGCGGCATCTAAAATATTGCTCGAATTCTCGATGAGCTTTTTGGCGTATTCCTTGGTTAAAAACTGTAAAAACCGTTTGGGGCTGATGCCGACCCAGCGGCTGAAAATCCGCTGAAAGTGATATTCGCTCAGGTTGACACTCTCGGCAGTCTCAACAAGAGACGGCTGCCGGTTAAAGTTTTCTTCCAGGAATTTGATCGCCGTTTCGACGCGTTGATAGTCTTTTGACAGTTGCTTGAAATCTTTCACTTTAAACCTCTGTAGTAATTCTCAGAATAACATTCCGTTTCCGATGTCATAAATTATACCATATTTTCTTTGCGGGCAACCCGATTCTTGCTGTGGAAGATTTATGAGGTATTATTTATTACGGTTCATATATGATGCGAACCTGTGGCGGAGTTTGCCGGTCTTTAAGTTCCAGAATCACATATCGCAAATTGGCGCCTACGCCTTCATTCTGACCGGGATTGATGCACACGGTATTTTCAATGACGGTTTGAATACTACCGGATCGGTACGGTGAACCGTGGATGTGGCCGTGCAGCGCAGCGATGAGCAAACCTTTGCGGGACCAGTTCTCAATAAATCTTTTAATGCTGATGCTGCCCACGTGCAGGCCGCTGTCCAACACATCCAGCGGCGTTTGATACGGTGGCGAGTGGGCCACAAAGATAAACGGCCGATCAATAGATTCTGATAAGCGCGCCAGGTCGTTTTCAATGGTATCATCGGCGGCAAGGTCTATAAAGGTTTCAACCAATTGGCCGCTGATGGAAGTAAATCCGTCTAAAGTGACGATGTTGCCCGGGGCATAGGGCATTTCTAAAGAATCCGGTTTTTCCCAGTCTTTGCGGTAAAAAGGGGTCGGTGGAACCATCATGTAGCCGATAATATCGACATGCTCCGTCAACCTGTGCTTCTGCAGGTGCAGCAGATTGACAAGCTCAAGATTATGATCTTTTAGAATTTTGCGGTTACAGATAAAATCGTCGTTGGCAAGGTCAAGATAAATGGCGGCCTGGCGGCGCTGCTTGAATTCCTTGATAGCGGGAATCAAAACATTGTTTAAATACAGTGCCTGGGCCGGCACCACACCCAACGTGTCGGCCTCGGGCAGATAGTGCGGAACGATATCTCCACCGATAATAACGGCCTGCACCCCTTCTCTTGCCGCTACTTTCAGCATGGAATAAAGATGCCCGGGATTGGCGTGAATGTCTGAAGTATACAGAATTTTCATCTAAATTTTCCAACCCGGATTAGTCACCCGTCTGATTCGCTCACGACAAATTCTTTATAGAAAATTTACCGCAAATGGACACGGATGAACACAAATTATTCTCTTTGCCGAATCGGCAGAGAAAATACCATAGAACCCTGCGGGCAACTTAAACCACCAAAAAAACTTCACATTAGCTACATTTTAAACAATATGTTGCTAGCCCGGATTTCTCACAGATTTGAGCGGCTCTGGAACAAGGCATTTCAGGCCGAAGCCGTAGTGCACTACTGCGAGGTCTGAATAACGCAGTTCCTGGGTCGCTCAGGCCTGTGAGAAGTTCGGGTCAAAATTGTTTGAATACTCTTGCTAAAGGATGTCCTTTTGCTTGTATTTTCAGATCTAAAAAATAGCCGTACGGTGTCTGCATAACAGAATATCCGGCTCTTTCCAGTCGTTTTTGAGTCCTGTCCAACAAAGCCCGTGCCGCGCCGGCCTCAGCCTTTTCCTCTCCGAGGTGGGTGAAAGAGTGCAAAATAATATTGGTAATCTTCCATTTGCGGGCCAGCCACTTGGCGTTTTTAACCAGTTTGGTCTCCGCCGAACTCTCCGGTTCTATATCATGGGGCTCAATATGGACAAACGCCACCACGCAATTTTCATTTTCAGCCGGATCTGCTGTGGTCGCATCGGGCAGCGCTTGAAAGGCGGGCACCCAGTCAAAGTGATCACAGTACCAGAATAATACGCGCATCTTTATTTTGTCCTGAAAAACCTGGTTCTCTAGGCCAAGCCTGCCCCGCCTTGCGGGGGTCAGAGATATCCGGTTTTGCCTTGGAGTTTTGTGTCTAAAATCACAAATTTCAAGCACCAAATTACAAACAAATTTCAAATTCCAATATTCGATCGTTCGACCTAGAGGCTCTCGACAGGTGACCAAACCTTCCAGGACGAGACATTGTTTGGATTTTTGAATTTAGGTTATTGTGATTTGTTTGATTTTTGATATTTGTTATTTGGGATTTAACTTACTATATTTGGGGCAATTAGCCCATAAATACCGAAACCACATCTTTACGCGCATCGGCATGCTGCAGGGTAACCTGAATCAGGTCTTCGGGTTTTAAACTTATGCCGCTCGACTGCGCCAGATCGCATTCCAGCACATACTCCGTCAGCAGTATCCTGTAGTTGTCTCTGCGTTTAAACAGGACAATGGCCTCTTCTTTTTGGCCGATTCTTTTTTCAAGGTACTTCAACAACCAGTATCTGTTGCGGCTGTATTGAATTCTTGACACATCGCTCATCGGCTGGCCCAGCATCTGAATGATATGAGCAATCTCTTCTTTGGTATAAGGCTCTTCCAGACCGAGAACCGCCCTTATCTGCCGCTGGGTGGCAAGATCAAAATATTTCCGGATGGGAGAAGTAGCCGTGACATAGGCATTCAGCCCCAATCCGGAATGATGTTCGGGCCGGTGGTTCAGTACAAAACGGCTTAGAAACCTGCGCTGCATATAGTTTTCAAAAATAGTGCCCTCATTGCCCTTATAGAGGCGTTCCTTGGGAGCATTTTGAGTCCGGTAAACGGCCGGCACATTATTTGCTTTAAGAAATTTGGCCATCAACCAGTTGGCCATGATCATTATTTCCGCAACCAGCATTCTTCCGGGGCTTTCTCTGTTAATGTGGCTGACCATTACTTCACCGTTTTCATCGATCCAGACATGGATATCCGGCAGGTTGATTTGAACGGCACCGCCGTCAAATCTTTGTTGGCGGAAAGATTCGGCAACATCGCGTAAGATAATGATTCTGTTGTTATCGGCTGCCATCAGATTGACATCGTAATAGGTAAACTGATCCTGTACCCTGATAATGCTCGCGAAAATTTCATAATCGCTGATTTCGAAAGACCGGCTTATATTTGCCATGATACTGACGGCCGGGCGCAATTCCCCGGCTCTCAGGCTGCAAAGATCTTCAGCCAGGTTGGCAGGCAGCATGGGTATTTTCTGATCCGACATATAAATGGAACTTCCGCGCGCAAAAGCTTCCCGATCAATCACATCCCCTTTTTTGATATAATGCCCCACATCAACAATATGAACACCCAGTCTGTAATGATCACCTTTATCTTCGATACTGATAGCATCATCATAATCAAGGGTTCCCTGACCGTCTATGGTCATGATGGGAAGCATGGTAAGGTCTTTACGGCTGTTGCCGGCAAACACCGACGACTTTATGTTGATCAGTCTGGTCGCACGCTCTGTAACCTCGTCGGAAAAAACAGTGGGCACATTGTATCGATATAGATCGATGTTTTCATTTTCGTCAAAGACTCCCAGTTTTACCAGAATCTTAAACAAGCCTTCGGCAGCATCGATTCCGGCCCCGGTCAGTATGGCTTTGCCAATGTTATAATGCTCGCTTTCCTTTTCAAAAACATAATATGATTTCAGTATGGTTTTAATTTCAGACTTATCCTGGAGCAAGCCTGCCTGATTGCCTACCAGTATGTTTGTTAACCAATCGCTTCCTTCGGCGATGATCCGGCTTCTATGGGCGGCTTCTTGTTGCTGGGCAACTTTGTGCTGGAGCAGTTCTTCTGAAATCGGGGAAAAGCTGTTCTGGTCAAATTTAAAAAAGAGTCTATTTTCAAACAATGCTCTTATTACTGCGGATTCATGGTCATAAGTCGGGCTGTTCGGAAAACATAATGCGGTCATGGTTTCAAGGTCGATCCATTCCTGCTCCCCATTTAGAACTTCCCACAACTCTTTGACATCAACATTGGCACTTAAAGCTTTGCGCTGCTTTACGATTTCATTTAACTTATCAACAATCCTGTTTTTGCCCATGGACAGTTCCAGGCGCAGGTTACATTTGTGAGACAGGCGGCTTTGCGAAAGGTTGACTTCCCGATTGTTTTCGGTAAGCAGAGAGAGTCTCTGTTTCTTGACTTCCAGGACAACCGCACATATTATTTTCTGGCGGTCTATATATTCAACAATATTTCCTGATTCCATAACCCGATATCATAACAACCGCCATTGTGAAAGTCAATGTACGGCAAAAAGTTGCTTTTAGGTTACGATAATTATATAACCGTTTGAAAAAAGTTGTAAAACAATGATATAAAACCTAACATTTGATGAATTCGACTGCAGAGCGTTAATGAAATCCTTTTATTTAATAAAACCGTATATTCAGGAAAACCGATTACGGATTTTCCTGGGAATCATCTGTCTGATCACCGTCGATTTTTTGCAGCTTTTCATCCCCCGGGTCATCAAATGGGCGATTGACGATCTTGCCGCCCTGCAAACCGACCTGATTAAACTGTTAGCTTATGCCCTTTATATCGTAGGGATTGCCGTCCTGATAGGTCTTTTCCGGTACGCATGGCGACATTGCCTCATCGGTACATCGCGCCGGCTTGAAGAGGGCCTGCGCAACAGGCTTTTTGCTCATATTCAAACCCTTTCGGCCCCATATTTCGATAAAACCAAGACCGGCGATCTGATGGCCCATGCCACTAATGATATTCAACATGTTCGTATGGCTACCGGTATGGGTACAGTGGCGCTGACCGACGCTATTGTGCTGGGGACGGCAGCCATCGGTTTTATGGCCTATATCAATATCAGGCTGACGCTTTTTGTGCTCATACCGATGCCTTTGATTGTTGTGAGTGCCCGGTTTTTCAGTAAAAAGATGCACCGGATGTACGGGGAGGTACAAAAGGCATTTTCAGATTTAACCGAGGTTACCAGAGAGCGGTTTGCAGGCATCCGCGTCATAAAGGCATATTGTAGAGAAAAAGATTCTGCTGCAAGACTTGAAACCAAATCAAGGGATTATATCGATAAAAATCTTAGGCTGGTCAGGGTTACCGGCTCTTTTTTCCCCATTATGGTTTTGCTTTCAAACTTAAGCCTGGTCATTGTTCTTTTTCTGGGGGGACGTCAAACCATCGATTTTACCATCACCCCCGGAGATTTTGTGGCGTTTATCGCTTATCTGGGTCTTCTAACCTGGCCCATGATGGCCATCGGGTGGGTCACAAACCTTATCCAGCGTGGGAAAGCTTCTCTTGACAGGATCGATAAGATCATAAAAACAGAACCTGAAATTGACGATATGCCGGACGCAAGGTCCATCAAAAAGACCCGCGGCGGCCTTGTTTTTGAAAATGTCGCCTTCTCATACGGGCTTGAAGCGGCCGGTCCTGACACTACCCCGGTTTTAACTGCAATCGATATTAACCTCGAGCATGGCAAGATTTTAGGTGTCGTTGGTCCTCCCGGAAGCGGTAAAACAACCCTTTTGAGTCTCATACCGAGGATTTACGATGTCTCGCAGGGGCGCATTCTGATAGACGGCATCGACATTCGAAACATACAGCTGGCCGATCTCAGATCCCTGATCGCTTTCATGTCACAAGAGCCTTTTTTATTTGCCGGCACCATCCGGGAGAACATTACCTTCGGTGCTGATGCAAAAGAGGTGGAATTAATACGGTCGACCCAAAGAGCAGTCCTTTATGATACCATCCAATCATTTCCCGAAGGCTTTGATACCATTGTCGGCGAAAAGGGAGTCATTCTTTCCGGTGGTCAGAAACAGCGTGTGGCACTGGCCCGTGCCCTGCTGAATGAGGCCGGCATTTTCATCCTGGACGATCCCATCAGCCAGGTGGATATGGAGACCGGCCGTGACATTATCGAGACCGTCCGATCCATGGCCGACAACAGAACCATCATTATTGCCTCCCATCGAATTTCGGCCGTCCGTTTTGCGGATCATATCATCGCCCTTGACAGGGGGCGTATTGTGGAATCCGGAACGCATACTCAGTTGATGGCAAACGATCAGTACTATGCCAAAATATTTCACCTCCAGGAAATAGAGGAGGAATTTATTAATGCAGACTGATTTTGGATATTTTGAGGAAAAGCAGCTTGGCAAACCTTATGATGTAAAATTGTTAGGGCGCCTGTATCCGTATGCGGGGCCTTACAAACTGCTTTTGGGCTTATCAATCGTTCTGATTGTTGTTATCACCCTGCTGGACCTTGCTCTGCCGTATCTCACCAAGATTGCCATCGACCGCTATATCGTGCCCCAGGCAGAACTTGCGCAAGGTATCGATCGGGATGGGGCCGAAAGTAACTTCAGATACCTGCGGGCTGATCTGGCGGATCCGGAAGTTGAGGTTATTGTCCAAAAATATGCAGATATCTTCAAAAGATACGAATCATTTGCCCTCGTTAAATTAGACGACCTGGAGCAATTAGAAAAAAAAGAACTGGTTGTGTTGCGCCGTAACGACCTGGCCGGGGTGAGCAGGATTGCAGCAATTTTCCTCGTGATTGTACTGGTGACGTTTGTTTTCAACTTTGTGCAGGTTATGGTGATGGAATATGCGGGACAGATGATCATGCATGATCTGAGGGTTCGCCTGTTTGAGCATATCCAGAGTCTGTCGGTTGCATTTTTTACCCGTAATCCCGTGGGCCGTCTTGTCACCCGGGTCACCAACGATATTCAAAACATGCACGAACTGTTCACGTCCGTGATTGTATTTGTTTTCAAGGATCTTTTTTTGCTTCTGGGAATCACCGTCGTTCTTTTAGGCATCAACTGGCAACTGGCACTTATTTCTTTTATGGTGCTCCCGGTTGTGCTGCTGGCGTCCATTCATTTTGCCGGTCAGGCCCGGGAAGCTTTCAGAGTTCTCAGGATCAAAATTGCCGAAATTAATACAAAGTTTTCGGAAACCATCGGCGGCATAAAGGTCATCCAGCTCTTTTTGCAGGAAAAGGAGAATTACCGGGATTTTTCCAGACTGAATCATGAAAATTATCTGGCCGGTATGCGACAGGTCCATGTTTTTGCAGTCTTTATGCCGATCATAGAACTTCTGGGCGCAGTCACCATAGCGATCGTAATCTATTACGGCGGCGGCAGAGTGTTTACCGGCAGTATCAGCCTCGGAGCGCTGGTTGCCTTTATCTCCTATATGAGAATGTTTTTCAGGCCGATTCGAGACCTCGCTGAAAAATATAATATCATGCAAAATGCCATGGCATCGGCTGAAAGAATTTTTTTAGTTCTGGACAGTACTGAAAGGCTGCCGCAGCCTGTATTGGCAGTCGAGGGCGGATCAGCATCCGGCCGCAAAACCCAAACTTATGCAAGTGCGTTGGAAAACATTAAGGAAATTGCTTTAAAAGATGTTTTTCTTGCATATATAGAAGGTGAAACCGTACTTAAACGGGTCTCTTTTAAAGTTTCAGCCGGCGAAACTGTTGCTTTGGTGGGACCGACCGGCTCGGGGAAAACATCGATTATCAACCTTATTACCCGCTTTTATGATCCCACATCAGGCCAGGTACTTGTAAACGGTATAGATAACAAAAACATACACACCTCAGCATTAAGGGAGAAAATGGCCCTGGTTATGCAGGATCCTTTTCTGTTTTCCGAAACTGTACGTGACAATATTACGCTGGGTAAAGACGGCATTTCCGAAAAAAAGATCCGGCAGCTTATCAAGGACTCAAACTGCAAAACCCTCATCGACAGATTACCACGCGGCCTTGATACCGTGCTTGCTGAAGGCGGGACGTCAATTTCAAGCGGAGAACGACAGCTTATAACGATTGCACGGGCCTTGGCTCGCAACCCCGATCTTATTATACTGGACGAAGCCACCTCATATATCGATTCGGCCACGGAACTTAAAATCCAGGAAGCTCTTTTTAACCTGATGGCCAACCGCACATCCATTATCGTCGCCCATCGACTTTCCACCGCCCGGGTAGCCGACCGTATTATCGTGCTCAACCGCGGCCGAATCATCGAAACCGGGACTCACACCGAACTGATGCAACACCAGGGGTTTTATTTCAGGCTGTATCAACTGCACAACCAGAATTTATCATGATAAATTCGGGCGGCATGGTATAGGAAAAAGCACACAGCGATTTTTTATCCAAAACATTAACATATTACTTGCCAAATAAGACTGCATGTGCTTTAAGGCAATTTTTAGTTGATGATAACATACCGC
>JAQBHK010000393.1:0-12228 GCA_032127815.1 Desulfobacterales bacterium | reverse complement strand
TGGCATGCTCAGGATAGGTGTTGTCAAGACTATTGTGATGCTATAATCTCAATTGAACGGTTTTGCTCAATTGAGATTATAGATAAGGAGGGCAACGTATAATGAAGACAACGAATCCACTTGCCAGATTACTACGACAATCTCCATTCAAACCGATTCAGGAGCATATGCGGGTTGTCGCTAAATGTATGGCTGAATTCAAGCCCTTATTTGAGGCACTCTTTGAAAAGGATCAAAATCGCGTTAAAGAAATTGCTGAAAAAATCGATAAGATTGAAAGCGAAGCCGATAAGATCAAAAATGGACTGCGGCTTAATCTGCCCAAAACCATTTTCTTGCCGGTCGCCCGACCGGATCTGTTGGTCCTTATATCGGAGCAGGATTCAATCGCCGATTCTATCGAAAACGTCGCCGGTATTCTGGCTGTCCGCGACATGGAGGTTCCGGAAGCAATGCGCGCTCTTTTAATGGAACTTATTCAAGCGACAATCGACACATTCAATAAAGCCTTAAAGGTAATCGAAGAACTGGATGAATTGCTGGAAGTCGGTTTTGGAGGTAAACATTCGTCCATTGTTACTGATATGGTTGTGGATTTAAAACAGACCGAAGAGATTACTGACGATCTGGCAAAAGAACTTAACCGGATTTTATTCTCCCTGGAAGACCAGTTGAAACCGGTCTCAGTTATATTCTGGTATAAATTAATCGAAGAGATTGGCGAAGTGGCCAATCATTCGGAAAATGTTGGTGATCGAATTTTGCTGTTCCTGGCCCGCTAAAAGAAAGGACTTTATAGTGGAAATCATTGCGGCATACGGCTTTATCTTCATTATAATTGCAGTTGTTTTCGGACTTTATATGACCTGGGGCGTCGGTGCAAACGATTTGGCAAACGCCATGGGGACCTCGGTGGGAGCAGGCGCGGTGACTGTCAAACAGGCTATTTGTATCGCCGTTGTCTTCGAATTTTTAGGCGCAGTTTTAGCCGGAGGACATGTGACCGCAACGATTCGAAAGGGTATTGTCGACCCTTCTGCAATTATTAACGAGCCTCAAATTCTGGTTTACGGCATGCTTGCTTCTTTGCTGGCGGCAGCCGTCTGGTTGACGATCGCTTCCGCAAAAGGCTGGCCGGTCTCTACAACGCATTCGATTGTCGGCGCGATTGTGGGCTTTGCCATTGTCGGCATTGGAGTTGATGCGGTGAACTGGGATAAAATTATCAAAGTCGTCGCCAGTTGGATAATCTCACCCCTCGTAGGCGGAACAATCAGCTTTCTTTTGGTCATAAGTATTCGCAAATTAATTTTAAATACGGATAACCCGCTTGGCAATGCAAAAAAATATGCACCCGGCTATGTCTTTCTGGTCGGGTTTATTATATCCCTGGTAACTTTATTCAAAGGTCTGACGCATTTGAAAATCGATTTGTCTGTCTGGGCGAGTTTTCTTGTTGC
This sequence comes from Desulfobacterales bacterium, assembly GCA_032127815.1. GTDB lineage: Bacteria > Desulfobacterota > Desulfobacteria > Desulfobacterales > UBA11574 > Desulfatibia_A. The sequence goes on along the minus strand of JAQBHK010000393.1, from coordinate 10,768 downwards.
TCTCTGCATCGGGGGCCTTGTTGCTTTTTTGGGCTGGTTATTAATAAGAAGAATTGAATTTGATGAAAATGCTGATAGAAGATCTCACTTTGCCGGTGTGGAAAGAGTATTTACTCCGCTGATGTTATTTACCGCTTGTTCCATGGCTTTTGCCCATGGTTCAAATGACGTGGCCAATGGCATCGGCCCCCTGGCCGCGGTTTTTAGCATTGTTGATTCAGGCGGCGAGGTGATGCAACAAGCGCCGTTACCCCTCTGGATTCTCTTAATAGGCGGCGGCGGCATTGTATTGGGATTGGTTACCTTGGGTTACCGGGTAATGCTGACGGTCGGTACAAAGATCACCGAACTGACACCGTCTCGTGGTTTTTGTGCAGAATTGGGGGCGGCTGCAACGGTTGTGCTTGCCTCTCGAACCGGAATTCCCGTTTCGACCACCCACATATTAGTCGGAGCGGTTTTTGGCGTCGGTTTAGCTCGCGGAGTCGGGGCTTTAGACTTAAAAGTGGTTTCAAATATCATTATCTCCTGGGTAGTCACATTGCCCGCCGGTGGTTTGATGGCTGCTTTTTTCTTTTTCACATTGAAAGGTATCTTTGGTTAGATGCCTGTTAGGCATGGTGCTGAAAAATTCTCTAAAATTGTTGATACGTAGCAGTAAAAGGTTTAGGATAGATGATTTCAAAACGAAATAACGATTACAATCAATGCCGGGCCGCTTTACGGGCCTTTGGCATGTAAGAAAAACCAAGGAGAGACAATGACTGCAGATGAAACAAAAGATGCCCGCGCAAAACTCCTCGAGAAAATCAAAGACAAGTCGGCGGTGGTGGGAATCATCGGTCTCGGATACGTAGGGCTGCCCCTGGCAATTCACTTCGGACAAAAAGGATTCAGGATCATCGGTTTTGACATAGATGCCCGCAAGGTCGAGAAACTTCATCATGGAGAATCTTACATAAAGCACATTCCCATTGAACCGATCAGTGAAATGATAAGTCGGAAACAGTTCAGCGGGTCCACCGACTTCAGTCGTTTGGGCAAAGCAGACTGCATTCTGATCTGTGTCCCCACGCCGTTGACCGACAAAATGGAGCCGGATTTGACCTATCTTTTGGACACCACGGAAACCGTTACCAAAAACCTCCGCAACGGCCAGCTTGTTATTCTGGAAAGCACCACGTATCCCGGAACGACCGAGGAAATGATGCTCCCGCGTCTGGAGGCCGGCGGTATGAAGGCCGGCCGGGACTTTTTTTTGGCCTATTCACCGGAACGCGAAGACCCGGGGAACAAGCATTTCACCACTGCCACCACCCCGAAGGTTGTCGGCGGGGTGACCGATGCCTGCCTGGACGTGGCTACGGCCCTGTTCAACTGTATTACCCGGGCCGTTCCGGTCTCTTCAACCCGGGCGGCCGAACTGACCAAACTCCTTGAAAACACCTATCGCTCCGTCAATATCGCCCTGGTGAACGAATTGAAAATACTGGCTCACCGGATGGGCATAGATCTTTTTGAAGTCATCAATGCGTCTGCGACAAAACCTTTCGGCTACGCCCCTTTCTATCCGGGTCCCGGACTGGGGGGGCATTGTATCCCCATCGACCCTTTTTATCTTTCCTGGAAAGCAAAAGAGTTCGATTTTTCGACCCGCTTCATTCAACTGGCCGGAGAAATCAACGTGTCCATGCCCTATTATGTGGTCGAGAGAACCGCGGAAGCCCTAAACAAGCACAAGAAAAGCCTGAACGGCAGTCGTCTTCTGGTGTTGGGCATTGCGTACAAGAAGGACATTGACGATGAGCGGGAATCTCCGGGTTACGTTATTATGAAAATGCTTTTGGAGAAGGGGGCCGAGGTCATGTACAACGATCCCTGGATCCCCCTGTTAAAACCTACCCGCAAGCATAACTTTACAAAAAAAACGGTCCCGCTGACGCCAGAGACCCTTTCCCAGGCAGATGCCGTCATCATTCTGACCGATCACAGTGCTTATGATTTTTCGGAGATCGTAAGGCACTCCAAACTGGTGATCGATACCCGCAATGCAACTGCTGGGGTCAGCGAAGGGAGAGAAAAAATCGTTATGGCCTGAGAAACGGGTCTTTTGCGGTTTTGATGGGTCCTGATATTTATGCCGGGATAGACAGAATTAAAATTAGATGTGCCCCTTTACCTCATGCGTATCTCGCAAGCGGACGGATATCGTGAAATATTCTTAGTATTCGTCCAAACACTGATCAGCGATGTTTGGGCTGATTTTTTTTACTGCTGCTGGGCTTTTAAAATTTTGGCCCAGGTATCTCGCAGGGTTACCGTGCGGTTAAACACCAAAGATTCAGACGTGGAATCGACCGCGTCGACGCAGAAATAACCGACTCTTTCGAACTGGTAGCGACTGCCCGGGGCCGCACCTGCCAGGCTCGGTTCCAGCCGGCAGTCCTTTAATGTTTCCAGTGAATTCGTATTTATATGGTCCTTAAAATCCAGACCGTCTTTTGTTTCTGCCGGGTTCGGCACCGTGAAGAGATTGTCATACAGGCGTACCTGGGCGCTGATGGCGTGGGCCGCCGAAACCCAGTGCAGGGTTGCCTTGACTTTACGCCCGTCCGGAGCCGCCCCGCCCTGGGTCGCAGGGTCATAGGTGCAGTGCAGTTCTACGATTTCGCCGGTTTGTTCATCTTTAATTACATCCACACACTTGATAAAATAGGCATACCGCAGACGCACCTCACGCCCGGGGGCCAGACGGAAGAACTTTTTGGGCGGATCTTCCTGGAAATCTTCCTGTTCGATATAGAGTACCCGTGAAAACGGAACGCTGCGGGTTCCCATGGCCGGATCCTCGGGGTTGTTGATTGCTTCCAGTTCTTCCGTTTGTCCTTCAGGATAGTTGACAAGCACTACCCGCAGCGGACGCAAAACAGCCATCATCCGCGCGGCCCGTTTGTTAAGATCTTCACGAATTATGTGTTCTAGAAGCGCCATGTCAACGACGCTGTCTCTGCGTGCCACGCCGATACGTTCGCAGAAGCTGCGGATGGCTTCCGGCGTATAACCCCGCCGCCGCAACCCGCTGAGAGTAAGCATTCTGGGATCGTCCCACCCGCTGACATACCCCTCATCAACCAGCTGCACAAGCCTGCGCTTGCTCAACACGGTGTAGCTGAGATTCAGGCGTGCGAATTCGATCTGCTGTGGGTGACAATCGACGTTGAGTGCGTCCAGCACCCAGTCGTACAGTGCGCGGTTATTCTCAAATTCCAGGGTACAGAGTGAATGGGTGATGTTTTCGATGGAATCCGAAAGGCAGTGGGTAAAATCGTACATGGGGTAGATGCACCATTTGTCACCCGTGCGGTGATGAGGTACTTTGCGAATCCGAAACAGCGTCGGATCCCGCATAATCATATTAGGTGCCGCCATATCAATTTTGGCGCGCAGTACATGGGATCCGTCTGCGAATTCGCCGGCGCGCATACGCTGGAACAGATCCAGGTTTTCCTCAACCGAACGCGTGCGATAAGGGCTGTCCCGGCCGGCTTCCGTCAGAGTGCCCCGGTACTCTCTGATTTCGTCGGCACTTAAACTGCAGACATAGGCCTTGTGGTCTTTGATGAGCTGTACGGCGTAGTCGAAGAGCCGATCAAAGTAGTCGGAGGCGTAAAACAGCCGGTCGTCCCAGTCGAACCCCAGCCAGCGCACGTCTTCTTTGATCGATTCCACATACTCAACCTCTTCCGTGGCAGGGTTGGTATCGTCGAACCGCAGATTGCCGACACCGTTGTATGCGATGGCCAGACCGAAGTTCAGGCAGATGGACTTGGCATGCCCGATGTGCAGATAGCCGTTCGGCTCCGGCGGAAAACGGGTCGCGACCTTCCCGCCGTGCTTGTTTGATTTTATGTCTTCCTCAATTATATGACCGATAAAATTGGAGGTAACCGCAGTATCGATTTTGTCCATTTTGATATCTCCCTGATGTATCTTTTTAATTGTTTTTATATGGGAAAGGTTACAGGAAGGGGCGATTTTATGTCAACATTTCATTTTACCCCAAAGATTCTTAATATTTGATCTGAACAGGTAAATTCATCAGTCTCCTGCATTTATGTCAAAGTTCTGACGTAGAAGGCGCTTTAATATCAACCATAGTTTTTTTTACCCCCCGGATCACAACGGGCGTCATTTTTTAACTTAATAAAAGCAACTATATACAGTTTTTATCTGTTGGACAGTTATATGCTAAATTAGTTGGCACATTATTTGCTGTATAAAAGTTGTCTAATACCAATCATATTAAAAAACGGATAAAGGAGGATAAGATGAAGAAAAAAGTGACCATGCAAGCGGCAATGGAGCGCCGAAAATATTTTTTTGCAGTGCTCACAGTCACGATTATGCTGTTAGCCCAACTGATTTTCATAGGTCAGACATGGGGAGAAAGTGCCCAGGGGCCCCGGAAGAAGTTGAAAATTCTGCATATTATGAGTTACCACGCACCCTGGAAATGGACGGACGACCAGCTCAACGGATTTCAATATGCTTTAAAGGATTTAGATATAGACTATAAAGTTTTTCAAATGGATACCAAGCGCAAGAGTACCGCAGAGTGGAAAGAAACGGCAGCTGAAAAAGCAAAGAATTTAATTGATACCTGGCAGCCGGATTTGGTCTATACCAATGATGACAGTGCTCAAGAATATGTGGTCAAGTATTATGTGAATACAAATATTCCATTTGTGTTTAGCGGGGTTAATGCAGATCCGGAAAAATACGGGTTTACCGGCAGTAAAAATGTCACCGGCATACTGGAGCAAGAACATTTCGTAGAGTCTGTTCATTTACTGAAAGAAATTGTGCCGAATGTTAAAAAAATCGCCGTGATATTAGATGAAGGTCCAACCTGGCCCGGTGTGACAAGCAGGATGAAAAAGAACCTGAATAAGCTGCCGGGTGTTGAATTTGTCAGTTGGGACACAATTAAGACTTTTAAACAATTCAAAAACAGGATGCAAGCGCTTCAAACCGAAGCAGATGCCGTCGCCCTTTTGGGTATCTTCACCTTCGAAGATGAAGCCGGCAATAATGTTCCTTACACGGAAGTCTTAAAATGGACGGCAGATAACAGCAAACTGCCTGATTTTAGCTTTTGGAAAGATCGTATCTCTTATGGAACTCTTTGCACGGTCACGGTTTCAGGTTATGAGCAAGGACTCGCCGCCGGGAACATGGCCAGGGGTATTCTGGTTGATGGGAAAAGCCCTTCCAGTTACGTAATGCAGCCGACTACAAAAGGAGAGCCGGTGATCAGCCTGGCAAGAGCCAACAAGTTAGGCCTTAAAATTAAATCCGGAGTTCTTTTGGCAGCAGAGATTATTGAGGATTTTGAGTGGGAGAAATAAATGCGGTTTAACATACGCGGCAAAATCGTTTTGATTGCTTGTGCGATCCTGTTTATTGCCATTGGAGCAAACACCCTGGTTAACAGTTATGTTTTTACCAAGGAATATTCTAAGGCCCTCCAATCAAAAGCATTAATAATAGGACAAACATTGACCTCTCAATTAGAACGGCTGTTAAAATTAAAGATACCTGTACGAGACATCCTTGGATTTGAGGAACAATGCCAAGAGTTGGTTAATAAGTATAAGGACATTTCCTATGCCATGATTGTCGATCTTGACGGCAAGATACTTTTTCACAACGATCCGAAACAACATGGTCAAATAAGCGCCACCCCGGCAATATCGCCTGGCATCAAGGGCATCAATGATGTTCTGCATAGATATTCCAATAAGGAGGGAGAATTTTATGACTTAACCATTCCGGTTTTGGGAATGCATGCTGAACATATTGCGTGTGCAAAGATAGGGTTTCCGGTTAAACTCGTTTCTGAAAAAACAGAAAGAATGTTTGCATATTCTGTGGGGGTTGCATTTGCTTTTTTATGCTTAGGAATAATTTCTTTGGTTGCTTCACTTAACTTATGGGTGACGCAACCATTAGGAAAATTAATGCTGGTAATCCGGGATATCCGGCAAAAAGGTACAGAATCATCCCGGCTTGTTGAAACCAATTCCAATGATGAAATCGGACAATTGGGCGCTACTTTTAATCAGATGGTCATAGAGATAAGAGCGTCTAATACAAAGATAGCTGAATATACAAAGGGACTGGAATTGGAAGTTAAGAAGCGTACCTCTGACTTGAGGGCGGCTAATGAACAACTGCAAAACGATATTGAGAAGCGCAAGCGCGTGGAAGAGGCGCTGCAGAAAGCAAAGATTGATGCCGAGTCAGCCACAATAGCCAAGAGCTCGTTTTTAGCCAACATGAGTCATGAAATCCGCACGCCCATGAACGGTGTTATCGGTATGACCAGTCTGCTTTTAGGCACCGCATTGAGCACCGAACAACGAGAATTCACGGAAACCATTCGAAGCAGTGGAGATTCCCTGCTGACAATCATCAACGACATTCTAGATTATTCTAAAATCGAAGCCGGCAAGCTGGAGCTTGAAATTATCGATTTCGATTTGAGGGTAACCCTGGATGAAGTCAGCGATCTGGTGGCCTTAAAGGCTCATGAAAAGGGTTTGGAATTTATTAACACAACGCACTACGAGGTCCCTGCACTTTTACGCGGAGACCCCGGCCGTTTGCGCCAGATACTGATAAATATGACGGGAAATGCAATCAAGTTTACGGACCAAGGCGAAGTGGCTATTGGTGTTTCTTTCGAGGATGAGAATGCAACCCATACCACTATCCGCTTTAGTGTTACCGATACAGGGTTAGGTATTCCCCAAAATCGACAAGATAATCTCTTTCAGCCCTTTGCTCAGGTGGACAGCTCCACAACCCGCAAGTTCGGTGGAACCGGTTTGGGACTTTCAATATCAAAACAGCTTGTGGAAATAATGGGTGGTCAGATTGGTGTGAAAAGTAAAGAAGGTCAAGGTTCAGAGTTCTGGTTCACGGCCGTTTTTGAAAAACAGTCTGCAGGCAAAGAAAAAGAGATTGTTATGCCCGAGGACATCAAACAAAAACGCATCCTGATAGTGGACGATAATGCTACAAATCGGTTCGTTCTGCGAGAACAGTTAAAGGCGTGGGAATGCCGGTATGGTGAGGCTTCCAACGCGGTACAGGCCTTAGAAGAACTGCGGCGGGCCGTGGCCGCTCAAGACCCATATGAAATTTCAATCATTGACATGCAAATGCCGGGAATGGATGGGGAAACTCTTGGACAAAAGATCAAGCAAGACCACATCCTGAAAAACAACCTGCTGGTTCTGATGACCTCAATGGGTACTCGTGGCGATGCCAGGCGTTTTGAAGAAATCGGTTTTGCCGCATATCTTACCAAGCCGGTCAAACAGGGACAGCTTTATGACTGCCTTTCAACGCTTACAGGTATGCAGAAGAAAAAGTTTCAGGATAAGCCTGTGACAATAGTGACACGCCATTCTCTATCAGAGGACCAGAAGCGCAGGGTGAACATCCTGCTGGCCGAAGACAATATTATAAACCAGAAAGTAGCCCTAAACATTCTGGGAAAGCTTGGATACAATATTGATGCTGTTGCTGATGGTAAAGAAGCTGTCAAGGCTTTGGAAATGGTGCCTTACGATATTGTTTTGATGGACTGCCAGATGCCGGAGATGGACGGTTATACCGCTACACGGGAAATCCGAAGTTTGCAATCCACAATCCGCAATGTTCCGATTATCGCCATGACAGCTAATGCCATGAAAGGTGATCGTGAAAAGTGTCTGGCCGCCGGAATGGACGACTATCTTTCCAAACCGATTAATCCACAGGAGCTTTCTGAAACACTTGAAAAGTGGCTCACTAAACAGGATTCTTTTCTGCGGCATGAAACCACAATACCGGAGGTAGAGCCGGTGAAAGATATCTTTGACAGGGCCGGATTTCTGGATCGTCTCATGGGCGACGAAGAGCTTGCTAATGAAATTATTTCCGATTTTTTGGAAGATGTTCCCAACAAGTTAATTGCTTTGCAAGAAGCTATTGACAAAGTTGATGCACCCTCGTTGCAACGCCAGGCACATACCCTCAAGGGTGCTTCCGCTAATGTGGGAGCATTAGCTTTGCAAGAGATTGCAAGTCAAATCGAGATTGCCGGTGAGTCGGCGAACCTGGATATGGCGAGTTCTCTTATCCCCGAGTTGGACAAACAGTTTGAGATGCTGAAAAAACTGGCTTTGGTAGGTTCACGATAAAATGGTGCCTAAACATTAATGCTATCAATTGAGGTGAGAAATTAGGGTAAGGGGCAGCCCCGAAAGGCCGCCCCTATTAGGAGGAAATGATGTGGTACCGGCTAACGCCAGCAGGATTCTCCACCGCGAGGACCGTAGCCTCTCATCCAGCCTCGTCCGGCCTTGGGCGAGATCTTACGGGTCTCGATTTGATGGTCAAGCCGTTTTTGATCTAGGTCGCTTCTTAGTTCGGAAAGCTCCTTTTGCAGCTTGGCAGCCTTCTGTTTGTCCGGATTTTCCCCGGCCAGCTCTCTGTTCAAGTCCCTTGCTTTATCATCGAGTTTATATCGGAGTTCTTTAGTCTCTTTATAAAAAGCTTCATGTGCTTCTTCGAGTTGTCGGATTTCATCCCGGGTCAGGTCACCCTCATAGTCTCGGTCCGAGCGGTCATCGTCTCTGTATCCGCGATGGCCGTAGCCCATGCCGGAACCGTGGTGGCCGTCATCCATACCGTATCCATGATGACCGTATCCCCCGCCCCAGTCGGCAAAGGCGTAGGATCCGAATCCCACAAGTGCAACAACTGCCAAAATCGTAATTATTTTTCTGGTAAAATTGGCATACATATTTATTCTCCTTTCATATTGGAAATGATAATTGTTTTAAAAATTATTAAAAACCCGCGCGGCTTGCTTCTTGCTTTTTATAGTAGCAAACTGTGTGCCAGCAGCAGGCTTACAATCAAAAAATAATACAAAATCTTGAAAAAACAATGTATTTGACGGAATTATTTTTCCCAGGCCCATTATTTTTAAGTAGAGAAGATAAAAGTGGTGGATATAAAGTATCCACTTAAGGCGGATAAATCTATTCGAATGGTTAGTAAATATCCATCACAGGCGCCAGCCCCAGAATTCGAGAAATCGGGCAAAATTGCCCATGTCCGAGGCCTTGCGGTTCCAGGGCTTCAGGCTGGTGTAAAAAGGATTGCCGGTTTCCTGCCCAGCGCCGTAAACTTTATCTGTCCCTATAAAAAAGTCCAGGCTCGGCAGGCTCAGCAAGATTGATTCCAAAAACTTGACGGATCCTTTGACATGGCCTTTGAGCGGTCCTTTTTGATAGTAAAAGCTGGTGGACCCTTGGCCCAGAGGAATTCGCTCCAGCTCCCGGACGGGTTGCAGGGGCGTTTTTATGACAGTAAAGCGCCTAAGATCCTGCAGTTCAGCGGCCGCCACAATCTCAAGATCCATGACCCTGTGAACACCGGGTCTTAAATGGACTAACAATCCCGGATTATCCCTGCCGGAATAGTCCAGCTCCCAGGGCAGTTTCTCACCATAGACTCTGACCGGCTTATCCTGCCAATTCAGCGGTAAAGCATCGTCGGGCAGAAAGGACGTAGGCACCATCGCCAGGTAGCAGCCGCAGGTATGAACCGTAGTAATCAGAACTGGTTTTTTCCGTGAATCCAAGGTGATAACCACTATCAGACCCACGTTGCCGCCGGCGGTTAAATGAAACGGAAATAGACTGAAAGGTACTTTAGAAAAATGGATCCGATATATCAGGTTGGTGTAAGAGTCTTTTTTAGTGGTAAAATTTTGCTTTAAATAATAGATGACCGGGTTTTCGCCGTCTATATAAATCTGTTCGTTTCCCTGTTTGTCGTATCTGGCCGCGGGCCGCCCGATACGGTTGTAAAGAGCGGAGTAGCCATGTGCCACAAGAAGGGGTGCATATCGATTCAGGAGTTCGTCCTGACCGCCGGCAGCCGAGTAAACGCTATTAGGTTTTTCGACAGGGATCTTTTGATGGTATGCACAGGCAGAAATAATCAGCAGAGCCGGCATTATTAATATTCGAAAAATTTTAAAGGCTTTCATACGCGCCCCTCCTGCTGTTAATCAAAGCTTCAGCAGATTTTAGCTTGCTGTTATAGAAACATATCATTTCAAAGCGCTTCGTCAAATATGTTTTCGGCATTTTTTTATGCAACAAGGGTTTACTGCCTGCCTGAGGGGCAGGGGCTAAATCATTTTAGCATGGACTATTTGCAGATCGCTTGTTAGTGTACATCCATAAATGGTCTTGAAAAATAAAACTGAGCGTCTTTGCGTGAGACTCAGAAGGAGGGAGCATGAGAGACATCGATTACATGGCAGTGGCCGAAAAAGCAATGCAACAGATCAAAAAAGGTGCCTTTTTAACGGTAAAAGCAGGTCCAGACCTCAACACCATGACCATCGGCTGGGCCACTATAGGTTTTGTGTGGGGAAAACCGATTTTTATGGTGGCAATCAGAGATTCCCGGCATACCTTCGGGGTTATCGAAAAAGCAGCCGACTTTACCGTGTCGGTCCCTTTGACGGACATGCATGATGCGGTTATGTTCTGCGGCACCAAATCCGGGCGGGATGTGGACAAGTTCAAGGAATTAAACCTGAAAACCACCGACGCCCGGCAGGTGAATTCACCGATTATCGACACTCCCGGCATCCACTTTGAGTGCAAGATTGTTTACAAGACCGCCATGGATC
>JAQBHK010000392.1:0-12440 GCA_032127815.1 Desulfobacterales bacterium | reverse complement strand
GTATGGTCTTTATTCATAAGTGCACTGGTCATTAGTTCAAGAATATCTTCGTCATCATCAACAACCAGTATGTTATATTTACTCATTAGCTTGTCCCCCCTAAAGCATCGACAACAATCTGTTATTTCTCTTAATATCTATCAACGAAAGCGCGATATGTTTTTATGATCACTATAGCCTTCCGCTTTTATATAGTATATCGGCCAAAAACCGGATTCCTTTAATAACTATTTTAAGTGGAATGTTCTCGAAGGGAATTCTGCGTTGTTTATAGAAAATCGCCCGAAAAAGGGCTATGGCTGGACAAGCAAGGGTTTGCGGTCCCCGCAAAGCGGGACAGGAAGGCGTACTTAAAGTACGTCGAGGGCGGAAACCCGCGGAGAACGCCGCTCATCGGAAAAATAGCCATTTAGGGATGGAAACTAAGGAGGTTGCCTTATGTTTCTATCACTTGTTCAAAAACGAAGAAGCATCCGCCAGTACTTACAGAAACCCGTTGAAAAAGAGAAAATCGAACTTCTGATTGAGGCAGCCCTGCGTTCACCGTCTTCAAGAGGGTTTAATCCCTGGGAGTTCATTGTTGTAACAGATCGAGGTTTGCTTGAAAAGCTTTCAAAAGCCAAAACGCACGGTGCTTCGTTTTTAAAAAATGCCCCTTTGGGAATCGTTGTTTGTGCGGATCCCGAAAAGTGCGATGTTTGGGTTGAAGATGCTTCCATCGCTTCGATTTTTCTCCATCTGGCGGCGGAGTCCCTGGAACTCGGAAGTTGCTGGATTCAGATCAGAATGAGAATGCATGACCAGGCCAAAACCGCCCAGGAGTATGTGCAAGAACTTTTAAATATTCCGGAAAACTTAAACGTGGAATCGATGATCGCCATAGGATACCCTGCTGAAAGCAAGCCCCCGCACCGCAAAGAAAATTTAAATTATGAAAAAGTATATTATAATGAGTACGGCAGATAGGAATTTTTGAGCGAACCCTCAGCAGGTTAAATGAAAGCCGGCGGCAATATTTTGGCCTTCTTTTAAGAATAGGTTGAAAGTCTTAACAGCCTTGGTCGTCCTTTCTTCGATCAATTTAATATTATGGTCTTTAAAAAATTCACGCAAGGCCCTGGTTGCTTTCATCAGCCCTGGTAAACCTTTCCCAAGCACTACAATCTCGGGGCCGGATTTCAAAATATCCTGAATGTCATCCACATCAACAGAATGCCCGCGCTTCCGCCACCATTCAGGGACAACCTTCCCCTGGATAATTTGCATATCATTGGTGTATCTTACGCCATTTACAACAATATTTCCGAAAGAATATTGTTCAATCATAAGATTAGGCTGGAATTTACAAAGATTGAACTCATCTCTTCTTTTAAGAATTGACCCGCTCTTTCAACTCTTTTCCACATTTGAAAAAGGGCAGTTTCTTTGATGCAATCTGAACCTGTTTCCCGGTTTTAGGATTCCTTCCGGTATACGCCTTGTATTTTTTGACATAAAACGAACATAATCCCCGGATTTCAACCCTTTCACTGTTTGTTAAAGCGCTGGACATTTCGCCGAAGAATAGGTTCACAACCGATTCGGCTTCTGTTTTGTTAAGTCCGGTTTCATTTTTAAGGGCTGTGATAAGATCTGCTTTGTTCATGGGCTCCTCCTGAATAAATAATTAAGTTAAACTATTAAAATATTAATTGGAAAATGTCAATGAATTATAGAAGGTTAGTCAAAATCTTTATCAAAAAGATAAAATTGATGAACTCGTAAAAAGTAACGGATTCAACTATAGATGGCTAAGTAAAAAGGTCCCTATACAAGGCATAGTATTTTTTCAGGTACGAGACCATACATGTGGTATTCCAAGTCTTTCAAAAAAATACTACAACCCGCCTGAGGCAGACAAGCGCCGTAGATGGTACTTTTTACGACGTCATCAAGATTCTCCCAAAAATTGACACCACAATCTTGCAATGCAAGCAAATAAAATCCGCCATAAGCATGCGTGATGATGCTTCCTTGCTTGACAAACAACCCCCACTTCTCTATATACCCCTAAACAATCACCCAAATTGAGCGCTTCAAATATATGCTGATATATCAGCTTGTTAAATAATCAGGAGAATATCAAAACTAATGCGTGCCAAAGGATAATAAAATTATGGAAAGAACTTTATCGATCATCAAACCCGACGGAGTTGCCCGCGGTATCGCCGGCGAAGTTATTAAACGCTTAGAGCAGAACAATTTAAAGATTACCGCCATGAAAATGTTGCGCATGACTAAACCCCAGGCCGAAGGTTTTTATGCCGTGCACCGCGAGCGGCCCTTTTTTGAAAGCCTGACCGATTTTATGATATCAGGCCCGGTCATTGTAATGATCCTTGAAGGCGAAAATGCCATCAAAAGATATCGGGAATTAATGGGAGCCACCGATTACAGGGAAGCCGCCCAAGGAACTATTCGAAAAGATTTTGCTACGGATATCGAAAAGAATATTGTGCACGGTTCGGATGGACCGGAAACAGCGGCCTTTGAAATAGGATACTTCTTTAACAGCTTTGAGATAACCGGCTGATGCCCCAAAGAATCAATCTCGCCAACATTGCCATTGTATTGCACCAGCCTCACTATCCGCAGAATATCGGCGCTGCTGCCCGGGCCATGCTCAACATGGGAATCGATCAGTTGGTTGTGGTTGATCCGCAAAACTATGATCTTGAAAAAGTTATGCAGCTGGGAACCCATGTTGCCATGGGTATTATTGAAAAGATCACGTTTTTTTCAAATCTTAAAGAGGCGCTGTCTCCTTATAGCTATGTCGTCGGCACCACGGCGCGTCTGGGAGGGCAGCGACAGGTCGTAAGTTCTCCTGCAAAACAAGCCCAAAAACTTGTTGCGGTTTCCGGCAAAAACCGCATTGCCATCCTCTTTGGTCCGGAGGACAAGGGTCTTTCCAACGAAGATCTCCGCTGCTGCCATGCCCTGGTGAATATCCCGACCGCGGATTTTTCTTCCATCAACCTGGCCCAGGCCGTCATGATCGTTTGTTATGAAATCTTTACTGCCGGCCGGGAAGCCACAGAAAAATTTACTCCCCGGCTTGCCGACCGGCATGAGCTTGACGGGATGTATGAGCAAGTTAAAGATATTTTAGTTAGAATAAATTATATAAACCCTGAGAATCCCGATTACTGGATGAACAGTCTGCGCCATTTTTTTACCCGTATGCAGCTTAGGGCAAAAGAAGTCAGCATTATCCGGGGAATATGCCGGCAAATCAATTGGTATAGCAAAAGATGTTATGAAGACGGACTGCAAATAAATAAAGATTCCTCTTGCAAGTAAAGCGGCGAAACCTCTGGGGAGATTTACCGCTGGGTTGTTAGTTGTAGTATTTACTGTATATATTAATTATGAGTTTGAGGTTAATACCCACATAGTGTGCCGTTATTGATATGGCGGCAATCCTTATCCGGCGTCCGGCAGTGGGTTTGAGCACTTCCCCTGTCCTGCCGCCTTTTCCATGCTTGACGCATCTATTTTCTTACGTTATAATTCTTACGTATGAGAAACGGAGGTGATCATGGACAAAATAATGTCAACCCGAATGGATGAGGCCGTAATTCGACATATCGGCATGTTAGCCAAAAAGCTTGGAACATCTAAAAAGGCAGTCCTTGAAAATGCCGTCCGGTATTATGTTGAAAAGATCGAAGCGGAACAGGGTTTCGATGTTTTCACCCAGACCTTGGGAAGCTGGCAACGCGATGAATCGGCAACAGAAACCGTCCACACCATCAAAGATACCCTGCGCAAATCTCAGGAAAGATACAAGTGATGAAGGCATATATAGATTCAGATGTGCTCATTTGGCATTTGCGCGGTGAACGCAAGGCGCTCAATTTGCTCAAAAAGCTTCGTGATAAAGAGCAGGTTGGCCTGTGGATCGGTGCCATGCAGCGTGCCGAAGTAGTCTTTTTCATGCGGCCATCTGAGGAGTCGGCCACACTTTTATTCCTGGCGCAGTTTCAAACCGCACCGGTAGATCAGCAGATCATCGACAAGGCCGGGGAGTTTTATCGTAGATGGAACCCCCGTAGCGGAACCGACGTCAACGAGGCCATCCTGGCAGCAACCGTCCTGAAGACAGGCGGTAAAATATACACCTTGAATTCCAAGCATTATCCAATGCCTGAGGTCACGGTTCAGCGTGCATGGAAAGCATAGTTGCCGCTCCACTTTCGATCTGTACCCTTCACCTCTAGTTGAGGACCCGGATAGATTTTACCGTTTCAAATATATGCCGATATACCGGCTTGTTAAATAATAATGAAAATATCAAAACCAATGCGTGCTTCTGGAGCAAAACAATCTCAACATTATTGCCATAAAAATGTTACGCCTGACTAAATCCCAGGCAAACAAAGAGTAAAGCTATGAAATTAGTGCGTTTCGGTCAAAAAGGAAAGGAAAAACCGGGCTTGTGGAAGGCCGGCAACATCGTAGATCTGACAAAAATTTTCCCGGATATTCCCGATATCGGTGAAGCTTTCTTTAAAGAAGGCTGGCTGGCAAAGGTTTCCCGGGTGACGGCGGCCGGGGAAAACATTCAAGAGCGCCTGGGAAGCCCGGTTGGTCGTCCGTCAAAAATAATCTGCCTTTGAAAAAATTATGCCGAGCATGCCAAAGAAGGCGGATTTGAAAATCCGGATACACCCCTGATATTCTGTAAAGCGCCGAATGCCTTAAGCGGCCCTTTTGATCCTATCATTCTCCCCACAAGCAGCGGGCAGGTTGACTGGGAGGTGGAACTGGCGGTCGTCATCGCCAAGGAAGGCAAACGGATCAAGCGTAAAGACGCCCTCGAATATGTTGCCGGATATTGCGTCATGAATGACGTCTCCGGACGCGAAGCCCAGTTTTCCGATACCCAGTGGTTCCGGGGGAAGTCCTTTGACACCTTTGCGCCCACCGGACCCTTTATCGTTACCCCGGATGAAATCGAAGATATACACAACCTGAGGCTGACCGCCATCGTCGACGGGGTTATTATGCAGGACGGTAATACCAGGGATATGATTTTTGATATCCCCACCCTGATAGAAAATATCAGCGAAGATATAACCCTGCTCCCGGGAGACATAATCTCCACCGGAACGCCCGCCGGGGTCGGAATTTTCAGGGACCCGCCCGTTCTTTTGCATCCCGGCAGCGTGGTTGAATGCCGCATCGAAAAAATCGGTGCGATCATCAACAAAGTTGTAAAACCCTAACCCGGATAAACCGGAAATAACAAATCACAAGCATCAAATTTCAAATAAATTCCAAACTACAAACTCCAAATACTAAAGAACTAAACTATTTTAATTTTTCCCGTATTGATGAAAATATCTTTTTCAATTCGTTTGGCCTTCTTCACGATTATAAGGTTTGGAATTTTGAATTTCGGTCATTGTAATTTGGTTGGTTTTTGGGATTTGTTATTTGGAATTTCCACTAGCTCAATTACTCCATGAATGGATACGAAAAAGTTTTGCCATTAAAAATACGAAGTCGTTTTTTGACTTTGCACAACGCCATCAGTAATTCGCATCGGCGTACTCTACCCATCCCCCGGCTGTCACCAGCGCGCGGTCAAAGTCGGATATTGAAAAGGCTATATCCTCTTGCTTTCCATTAGCTGAAAAAATAAAGACGTTTTTTTCAAGATCCGTTTCAACATGGGCTTCGCTGCCGGCATAGTTTGCAAACAGATGGTCGATGACGGCAGCGGGCAGTTCCACGGCCATCATGCCGCAGTTGAACATGTTTTGCCTGAATATTCTGGCAAAGCTTTCAGCGATGACCAGTCTGATGCCGTTCACCTCCAGTGCCCAGGGGGCATGTTCCCGGGAAGACCCGCACCCGAAATTATCTCTTGTAACGATGACGCTTTTCCCTTCTATATCCCTTTGAGGCATAAACCCCTCGAGTTTAAGATCTTCCAAAAGATGGGGCCCGAGCGGCTCTTTGGATACTTCTGAAAGGTATTTGGCAGGTATGATCTCATCGGTATTGATATCCGCGCGATTGAGAAAGAGCACTTTTCCTTTGAATTTTTTCATGATAACCTCTCATATAATTCTAAATTTTGTTCTTTTTGCGGTAAAAAATTAAAATTTAATCACGAAAACACCCCGGTAAAACAGGCTATGCCTCGGGGCATGCGAAATATGGAAAGCACGAAAAAATAATTAGAAACTACTTATATTCTGGAGTATTGGAGTGCCGGAGCAATGGGTTTATGAGCGCTTATGTTTTTTCATTACTCCATCACTCCATTTAAGAGTTGCGTCATACAATTTTCAGGCGACATTTTATAACCCCTAAAAATTTATTCAGGATTAGAAAATTGAATATTTTTCGTGTTTTCGTCCTTTCGTGCTTTCGTGGTAACTTTTTTCGGTTTATCCGTGTTAGCTGTTATCCGTTATTTGCTACTGGATGTACAGAGCGGAATTGGTAATATACCCGGCAATGGCAGTCGCGGCGGCGGTTGCAGGGCTCATCAGGTGTACCATCCCGCCCTTGCCCATCCGTCCGTTAAAATTCCGGTTGGTTGTGGAAGCACATACTTCGCCTTCTGCCAGAACGCCGTTGCTCATGCCCAGACAGGCGCCACAAGTCGGGTTTGTGACACAAAATCCGGCATCCATAAACGTTTTCAGAATACCTTCTTCCATCGCCAGGCGAAAGATATCTGTTGTGGCCGGCGAAACGACACCCCTAACCCGGCTGCTGATTTTTTTTCCTTCAAGTACCCGGGCGGCAACTCTAAGATCCTCGATCCGGCCGTTGGTACATGAGCCGATATATATCTGATCAACCTTGCTGCCCTCCATCTCCCTTACCGGTTTTACCTGGTCAGGCTTATATCCAAAACTCACCAGCGGTTCCATATTGCTGACATCATGATCAATCACCTGATCGTAATGCGCATCCGGATCGGCGGCAAAGACTTTAAACGCTTCCAGCGCCTCTTGTTTGGAAAAATACGCATCTTTGACAAATTCCCATAGATATTCAACTGTTGTCATGTCCGGTTGGCAAATGCCGGAGGTCCCTCCGGCTTCAACCGCCATGTTGCACAAGGTCATGCGGGACTCCATGCTCATGGTATCCACAACCGGTCCGGCAAATTCTACGACCTTGTTGGTGGCACCGTTTACACCCAGGCGGCCGACAATTGAAAGAATGACATCCTTGGCATAAACTCCTTCAGGCAACCGCCCGTTAATGTTAATTTTTATGGTTGACGGACAGCCAAACGCGCAAATGCCTTTGAGAATTCCCACCTCAAGATCTGTTGTCCCGACCCCGGCGGCAAAGGCTCCGAAAGCACCGTGAGTACAGGTATGAGAATCTCCCATGATGACCGTATAACCCGGACGGACGAATCCTTTCTCCGGAAACAAGGCGTGGCAAACCCCGTTTCTGCCGATATCAAAGAAATCCGGTATTTCATGGCGCCGGGCCCAATCTCTAAGGATTTTGCCTTGCAGGGCTGTTTTTGAATCCTTTGCCGGTGAAACATGGTCGATCACGACTTTGATTTTTGTGGCATCAAACACCCTGTCTTTATTACGGATGATCAGATCATTGATCGCAACCGGTGTAGTAATCTCGTGACAGAATACTGCATCCAGCCGGAGAACATGGATATCTTCTGCGGGACTGTCCACCCGGTGAGCGTCAAATATTTTTTCAGCGATAGTCTTTCCCATATATCCTCCAATAGGCGTTCAAAGGTTTAGGGTTGTTTTTTTGTTAACCTTTACTGTCGGCGTTCACAGGTTCAGAGTTCACCATTCAGGGTTACCTTTCTTTCGTTGAACTTGCTTGTAAGCCAGCAAGTACTTGATGAAACTTCCAATGGCAGCACAGGTGCGCCCGGCATGATCATACACAGTCTGACTCAGCATTCGTTATGTATTGTTGATCCAACGCTACATAAAGCTCAATCTGGACTTCAGTGCTCAGATTTGTGGTGAACACAAAACCTCTGAACCCTGAACCCTTGAACCCTGAACCTTTGAACCTTTGAACCCTGAACCTTTGAACCTTTGAACCCTGAACCTTTGAACCCTGAACCTTTGAACCCTGAACCTTTGAACCTTTGAACTCTGAACCTTTGAACCCTGAACCTTTGAACCTTTGAACCTCTGAACCTTTGAACCCTGAACCTGTAAACTCCTGCAAATCGCACTTATGAACACAGACATCCATCATCATAATACATTTAACCGCAGGGCCGTTTTTGCCATATTTCTGCTTGGCGTCCTCATTTATTCCAACAGCTTAAACTGCGCTTTTGTATTTGACGACCAACCACATATCACCGAAAATTCTTTTATTCGCATAACGGAGCTTAGTTTTGAAAACTTATATGACGCAGCCTTTAAAAGTCCTCATGTAAATCGACCGGTTGCAAATGTCAGTTTTGCCGTCAATTACTACCTGGGCAAATATAATACCGCCGGATATCACGTTGTAAATATCCTGATTCACCTCATTAACGGAATTTTAGTATATATTTTCTCATTGTTAACTCTCAAACAGGCCGGCATTTTGGCACCTGAACACTCCCGAGCCCCTCAGTTTTCCACGGCACACATCTCCTTATTTGCGGCCCTGATCTTTACTGCTCATCCACTGCAGGTCCAATCGGTCACTTACATAGTGCAGCGTATGAACAGTATGGCGGTAATGTTTTATCTTTTGTCTTTAATTTTCTATATTGGCGGAAGATCAACTATAGTAAGATGGAAACGGTGGACACAATGGGCCGGCTGCCTGCTGTGCTGGTTTTTAGCCTTAGGATCCAAAGAGATAGCAGCGACACTGCCTCTGGTCCTGTTGCTTTACGAATGGTATTTCTTTCAGAACCTGAGTAAAGACCGGCTTAAACAAAATCTCAAATACGGCCTCGGCCTTGTCGTTCTTTTGGGTTTGACGGCATATATGTTTTTAGGATCAAACCCCCTTGACCACATAGCAGGATCTTACACCCACCGGGATTTCACCCTGGAGGAAAGAGTTCTGACCCAGTTCAGGGTGCTCGTTTTTTATTTGAGCCTGTTTTTCTATCCGCATCCTTTGCGGCTTAACCTTCTGCACCCCATCACACCGTCCCATTCATTATGGGACCCCGCCACCACTCTTTTCTCTCTGCTGATTCTGGTCTTGCTCTTCGGTCTGGCCGTCTGTATTGCCAAAAAGCAGCGCCTGGTTTCCTTTTGTATCCTCTGGTTTTTCATCCATTTGGTGATTGAGTCTTCCATTATCGGCCTGGAGAATATCTTCGAGCACCGGCTCTATCTGCCCATGGTTGGCTTGGCCTTGATGACAGCTTATCTTTTTTTTTATTTTTTATCAGCACATCGAACCTGGGTTTTTATTGTTCCCATCGCTATTATCGTTTCTCTGGGAACGGCCACATACTTCCGGAATAAAATTTGGCAGGACCCTATTACCCTCTGGTACGATGTTATCTCCAAAAACCCGCAAAGTTCCAGAGCACACTATAATCTGGGTTCCGACCTGGCGCAGCAGGGACGTCTTATGGAAGCCATTGATCATTTGTCCGCGGCCCTGAGGCTCAAACCTGATTACACCAAGGCGCACAACAATCTCGGGTTGGCTTTATTCAAGCAGGGAAATTTAGATCAGGCCGCGAATCATTTCTTGGCAGCTTTGCGGATTCATCCCGGCAATTCGGCGGCCCATTATAATTTGGGCCTTGTTATGGCAAAAAGAGGACATCTCAAAGCCGCCGTCAACCATTATTTAGAGGCCTTGCGCATAAATCCCGATTTTGCCGAAGCGCACAACAACCTGGGGATCGCCTTGCAAGCACAGGGGCGTCTCAAAGAGGCTGTTTATCATTTATCCGCAGCACTGAAGATCCGCCCCGACTATGCCGAGGCCCACCACAACATGGGATCTGCCCTGGAAATGCAAGGAGATGTCAAAAAAGCCGTTGATCATTATCTTGCGGCCCTGCAAACCCGGCCGGACGATGTTCAGACATACAATAACCTGGGGGTTGCCTTGACGCAGCAGGGGATGCTCAAAGAAGCCTTGCAATGCTATCAGGAGGCACTGCGACTAAAGCCCGGTGATGCCGGAGTGTACAATAACCTGGGAGTTGTGCTGCAGCGTCAGGGAAAAAGCAAGGACGCCGTCGAACACTATGTAAAAGCGTTAAAGATTAAACCCGACTACGCCGAAGCCCACAACAATTTGGGCATTGCACTGGCCGGACAGGGCCGTTTTGCAGAGGCTGTCGATCATTTTTCCGCAGCGCTGCGCCTCCGGCCCGATGATACCCAGGCGCGCCACAATCTGGAGCTTGTTCAGCGTCGGCTAAACAGATCCACCGGAGACAAAGCCTTGGATTAATCCTGGAAGGGGGATGAAAAGAGCACTTCGCTTGAGGAGCACTTCGTTTGAGGAGCGGCCTGGCGGCCTTGAGGGGTATTGATAAAAAGACTTTTTCCCCTTAAGCGAAGCGATCCTAAAGCGTAGCGCTCCTCAAGCGTAGCGCTCTAATGGCAAGTGACAAATGACTCTTACATGTAATAATCTCAGTGGCTTTGTGTCTGAACTATTACGTAAAATCAATCTACATATCCAAGGAAGTTACCCGCCTTACTTCCTCTATGGTAGTGAACCCCGCCACAACTTTTTCATATCCAAACTCTCTCAAGGTCCTGTACCCTTTTTCCTTCAGATAGTTTTGGAGGGCGTCAATCGTCGGATTATTCAAAATAAGCTCCTGCAGGCCGTCGTCCATCTCCAGCAGTTCATAAATAGCGATACGTCCTTTGAAACCGGAATCAAAGCATTCCGAGCACCCCTTGCCCTTAAATAGCCGCTTCTGTTTGTCTTCATCAAGCCCAAGCTCTTTGAGTACTTCCTTAGAAGGGTAGAAATTAGTTCTACATTCGGAGCAAATCGTGCGCACCAGACGCTGTGCCATGGAGGCCAGCAGGGATGAAGAGATAAGGTAGGATTCGATTCTCATTTCAAGCAGCCGGGTGATAACGCTGGGGCTGTCATTAGTGTGAAGCGTTGAAAGCACCATGTGTCCGGTCAAAGAGGCCTGGATTGCAATCTCGGCGGTTTCCCGGTCTCTAATTTCGCCCACCAGGATAATATCCGGATCCTGCCTGAGGGCATGTTTTAAAAACGTGGCAAAGGATAGACCAATGGCACTCTTTACCTGGTTCTGATTGATGTTCTTTATCTGGTATTCCACAGGATCTTCAATGGTGATAATATTTTTTTCCTGGCTGTTAAGCGTGGATAATGCGGCATACAGTGTGGTGGTCTTGCCGCTCCCTGTCGGACCGCAAGCCAAAATAAGACCGTGGGGCCTTTTAAGCAGAGACTTGAAACGTTCCAACATCCCGGTATTAAAACCTAATTTGTTGATATCCAGAATGGCTCTTCCTCTGTCTAAAATTCTCAGAACGACCTTCTCGCCATATATGCCCGGCATAGATGAAAACCGAAGATCAACGGGACGTCTGTCTACATTCACCTGAATACGACCGTCTTGCGGCATACGTCTTTCGGCGATATCCAGGTTGGCCATCACCTTCAGTCTGGACACCACGGCCGGATGCATATCAATCTTAGGAGACATGAGTTCATATAATATACCGTCAACCCGGGCTCTAATCTTAAATTTTTTAGGCTGCGGCTCCAGATGAATATCGCTGGCGCCGTCCCGAATAGCTTTGAGCAGGATCATATTAACCATATTGATCACCGGGCTTCCCTCCGCCATTTCAGCGATCTCACTGATCTCCCTCTCCGCCACGCCCTCAACGACCTCTATGTCGGACTCGTCGAAGCTGGTCATAACTTCATCAATGCTCACATCTTCACGGTAGCTTTGATTGACAGCTTCTATAATATCGTCCACACGGCATATGACCGGCTGTACTTCCAGATTGGTGATTTTGGAAATTTCGTCAAACACAAAAATATCATTAGGATCCGCCGTGGCCAGGGTCAGGATATTGTTGACGCAAAACATGGGAATAACTTGATAAAGGATGGCCTTTTCTTTGGGCAAAACATGCACAATCCTAGGATCTACCAAACCTTTGCGCAGCCAGACATGCGGTATCCCCAACTGCTCTCCCAGGACATTGGTCAACTCCTGTCCGGTCAGAATCTTTTTGTCTACCAAAAGTTGTCCGAGCGGCTTGGAAACCTCTTTTTGAAGGCGCAAAAGCTCAACCAGTTCATCCGGAGTAATGCGCCCCTGGCGTACCAGAATTTCTCCAAGCTTCATTCTTTTTATTGGTATATTGCTCTTTCTCATGGATAACTTCTCAAGGCTTCGGCAATATCTTCATAGACAATAAAAACGTTGATAAGCCGTGTTGACA
>JAQBHK010000391.1:0-9067 GCA_032127815.1 Desulfobacterales bacterium | reverse complement strand
AGGATGCTTTCACGGCCTCGCATATGATCATGTCGTTTGAATATTTTCTTGATTTTATTCTAAAAAAACCATCGGCGCCAGACCTGAAAGCCTTTATCAAATCGAACTACCTGGTTTACAGCTCTATAGGTCATGACAAACGTGGCCAGGTACTTTTTACAGGATATTACGAACCTTTATTACAGGGAAGTCTCGATCAGGATGCTGAATATCAGGTTCCGGTTTTCACCTTACCTGATGATCTTATTCAAATCGACCTTGCTTTATTTTCTTCAAAATACACGGGTGAAAAAATAAAAGGCCGAGTTGCAGGCAAAACCGTCGTACCTTACTATGATCGCAATGAAATTGCCAACAGTGAGGTCCTGGAAGGCAGGGCCGGTAAACTGGCCTGGATCAAAGACCCGGTTGATCTCTTTTTTTTGCAAATCCAGGGATCGGGCAAGATTTATCTTGATAACGGCAATACCATCAATGTTCATTATAATGACACCAATGGTCACCCCTATCGCAGCATTGGCAAACTGCTCATCGACGAGGGCAAAATAGCGCGCGAAGAGATGTCGATGCAAGCAATCCGCGAATATTTACACAGTCATCCGGAAGAGGCTGAAAACATTCTAAATTACAACCCAAGCTACGTGTTTTTTAAAATAGAGGAAGATGGTCCGTTGGGCTGCCTTAATGTCAAGTTGACGCCCGGAAGGTCCATAGCTCTGGACAGACGCATATTTCCTCTGCCGGCGCTTGGCTTTATCGCAACACAAAAACCATTAATCAATGCCGATGGACAGATTAGCAGCTGGACAGATTTCGGCAGATTTGTTCTTGGCCAGGACACCGGCGGAGCCATCCGTGGTCCTGGTCGTGCGGACCTTTTCTGGGGCAGCGGGTCATATGCAGAAATTGCAGCCGGTTATATGCAACACCCGGGCCGGCTCTATTTTCTGATTCTTAAGCCCGGTTAGCCTTAATTTCTCATGCAAGATGTATTTATGAAATATTATCCGGATTTAAGTGTTTCGCTTGACTCTCTTTTGTAAAACAAGTACTTAATTGATTCGTTTTGTCGGCTTGAGACGAAGTTTAGCTATATAATAAATTCCAAGGAGCTCCATATGTTCGGTATCGGCATGCCTGAAATGTTTTTGATTCTGGCCATCGCCCTGATTGTTATTGGCCCCAAAAAACTGCCTGATCTGGCAAAATCTTTAGGCCGTGCTTTCGGTGAGTTTAAAAAGGCGACGGCAGAACTTAAAGAAACCATGGAGCTCGATACGGACTTTTCGGACATTAAAACTGCCTTTGAGGATATTGACGAACATATCAAAGAAAAGACGGATACAAGGGTTGGAGACGGAGCTGTTGATGAGAATAAATCCGAGCACTCGGAGGAAAAGAAAACCGAACCGGAAGATGACGAGCACGATATAGAGGATTTTTAGTCGATGGAACCCGAAGATCAAATTCCCTTTACCGCACACCTTGAAGAGCTCAGACAACGACTTATCGTCTGTTTTGTTGCCGTTGGTATCGGGTTTGTGGTGTCTTACGGATTCAAGGAAAAGCTGTTTCAAATCTTAACCCGCCCGTTGATCTCGGTCATGAACACCAAGGACAACCTTATCTTCACCGGCCTTCCCGAAGCCTTTTTTACGTACTTAAAAGTAGCGTTCCTTGCCGGACTCATGCTGGCGGCACCGGTAATTATCTATCAATTCTGGATGTTTGTTGCGCCCGGGCTGTATAATAAAGAGAAGCGTCACCTGATACCGATTGTGTTGCTATCGTCCGTATTTTTTATCGGCGGCGCCCTTTTCGGATACTTTCTTGTTTTTCCCTTCGGATTTAAATTTTTTTTAGGCTTTGCCACCGACACCATCCGGCCGCTTCCTTCCATGAAGGAATATCTATCTTTTTCGGCCAAAATGCTGCTCGCTTTCGGGCTTGTTTTTGAACTCCCTTTAGTCATAACGTTTCTTGCCAAATTGGGCATCGTCTCGGTCGATTTTCTAAAGAAAAATAGAAAATATGCCCTGCTCTTATTCTTTATTGTGGCAGCCATTTTAACCCCGCCCGATGTCGTCACCCAGATCATGATGGCGCTGCCGCTGATAGTGCTGTATGAAATAAGTATTATCGGCGCCAGAATTTTCGGCAAAAAGAAATCTCTTGAAGAAGCCGCCCCGGATAATTCCTAGCCCGGATTTCTCACGAGTCTGAGCGGCTCAGGAACAAGGCATTTCAACCCGAAGACGTAGTATTTTACTTCGAGGGTTGAATAACGCAGTTCCTGTGTCGCTCAGGCTCGCCTTTGGTGAAGAATTTTAGCTCGTATTCCGCTAATTGTTAAATGACAGGATGTTAGAGCAAGTTGAATACAATCTATATTTTACTTTGTTGAAATTGGTCTTTTTTAGAAAAATGTTAAAATTCTTCATGAGCAATGCGGGCTAAGTCATGCTGCATTAGCACCGAAAGCTTTTCTTTGTCATTGACAGATCCCGGGATGCTTGGTATATGAGTCACGCTTTTTAAATAATAGTATTCATAGCCGCAGAAATTGATCTTGCAGGAGGGTAAAGAAGACTTATGAGCAAAAAGTTTCTGATTGTTGCAATGGTTGTAGGAATTACGGTTCTGTTTGTTGCTGCCGGTTTATATGCCGGTACCGAGATAAAAGATGAGATCCCGATGAACAACAAGGCGTATGCAAAACACGAAGAGAGCATCCTCACCTTTAAGCACAAAAAACATGCGACAGAATACGCCGAAAAGCACCCGGATCTATACCAAAACGGCTGCGGGGATTGCCACCATGAAGAAAAAGATGGTAAAAGTGTGCCGCTGAAGGATCTTAAAGAGGGCGATGAAGTCAAAAACTGCATTGAGTGCCACAAAAAACCCGCTTTTATCGACACCAAAGAACGCAAGCAAAAGGGGCTCAAAGAGGAAGACGTCATCAAAGAATACCACGCCAACGCCATGCATGAAAACTGCCAGGGATGTCACAAAAAATTCAACAAAAAAATGAACTTAAAATCCAAAGACGAGGGGTATGCACCCACAAAAGCAAAATGTAAAACCTGCCATCCCAAATGAACCTCCCCGCAGCAAGCTACGGGGTATCAATCTTTCATTTTAACCTTTTAGCGCAGCAAGCTGCGGGGTATTAGACCCTAAAAGAGAATAAAATCGCTGGCGCGATTTTATGAACGGCGGCTACACCGCTATATTTTGTGATAAGCTAAAATGCCTTGCCGCACGAAAAAGCCGCGGGGAGACTAAATTCAAAAGGGCATGCATTCTCTTTTTAGAATGCATGCCCTTTTTTTATAAAATCGTGCCAACGATTTTATTTTTGTAAGCAACTGCATTGCGGACGATCGCTTCGGCCCAGACAGGCGAACCCAAAGCATGCAGGTGGGTATAGGTTGCCAAAACGTTTCTGTAACGGACACCATCTTTGTTGTCGATGAAACCTGTACCTCTTTTCATGTCAAAAACAAGATCCTTGGCAGCACCTCGCCATTGTAAAACCCGCGAATAGTGAAATTCATGACCCTTTAATTCAGTGCCGACTTCAAAATACGGATTTTTTTCTTTCACGACTACGATAGTGTAGCCGTGCCCCTGGGGCTTTTTCGAAAAACCGAACACCACCGGCAAAACCCCTGCCATGGGATACGACGTTTCATCCAACACAAGCTCCTCTCCCAGGTACATCAGGCCGCCGCATTCCGCGTATATGGGCAGGCCGTCTTGGGCCAGGGATTTGAGCTGCGCCTTGAACTTTACATTGGCTGACAGTTGCTCGGCATGAGTCTCCGGGAAGCCGCCGCCGATATACAGGGCATCTATGGGCGGAATTGTCTCGCTTGTAAGGGGGCTGATAAAAACCGTCTCCCCCCCGGCATAAGCCAGCGCCTCGATGTTTTCGGGATAATAAAACTGAAAGGCGGAATCCTTGATGATGCCTATCCGGGGTGCTGAATGTTGGTTGCCGGTCGGAGCGAAGCGGAGATCCCGCTTCAGCGGGGTTACTGGATATTGAATGCCTTCTGACCCCAAAGTTGGGGCCTGGCCGGCGATTGCAGCCAGGGCGTCAAGATCCAGGTACTTAACGGCGATTTGGGCGGCAGCGTCGATCGACTCCTTAGCCCAGGCATGTTCTTGGGTGGGAATAAGCCCCATGTGCCGCTCCGGAAAGTTCTGCTTGCCCAGTTTCGGCACAGCGCCCAAGACGGAAAGGTTACAGTGGTGTTCAATGCTTTGGCGCAGGATTTGTTCATGCCGGGAACCGGCAACCCGATTGAGGATTACCCCTTTGATATCGACGCCGGGGTCGAACTGCATACAGCCCAAAACCGCAGCGGCCATGGTGCGGGTCGATTTGGTACAATCAATACAAAGCACAACCGGCGCTTGCAGCAGTTTCGCAAGTTCCGCCGTACTGGTATTCCCCTGGATATCGATACCGTCGTAAAGACCCCGATTGCCTTCAACGACGGCGATATCACCTTGGCTGGAATGGAATAGAAAGGACTGCAGGATATGCTTTGTTTCGATAAGGAAGGTGTCCAGATTATGGCAGGGCCGGCCGGCCGCAAGGGCAAGCCAGCCGGCATCGATATAATCCGGACCTTTTTTAAAAGGCGTTACGTTTTTCCCGAGCGTTTTCCATGCCGCCGTGATGCCGATCGACAGGATGGTCTTTCCCGCCCCTCCACGCAGGGCTGAAATTAAAACTCTGGGGAAATCCATATGTTTCTGCTGCATGGAGGGCTGTTCCAAAAAAACAAAACGGCTGGTAAGGCGGCTCTTTTTAAAACAGAGCGAGCCTGAGCTTAATCTTCGTGTTCCGCTGCAGCCTGCTTGCCGGCCCCTTTGAGTCCGTACATTGACGTGCTCCCGCTGGACCAGTATTCCAGGACGCCATCTGTGACCATTATGTTAATCAGCTTTTTAGCGTCCCTGGGCTTTAACTCGAGAATTTTGGCTAATTCGTTGAAGTAAAACTTGCTTTTGCCTTTTTTCTTTTCCAGCGCTTCTACAATTTTTGCTGTTGCTTCAGCTTGATCCATTATAAAGCCTCTTTTAGTGTTTTCATTAGTTACAGGGGGGCACGATGGTGCCCCCCCTGCGGGTTGTTGGCTTAGAATTTAAATTGGGTTGTCTGGCGCCAGGTATAATACGCCGGATCACGGAAATCGTCGATCAGATGATGGGTAAATTCCAGTTCACACTTTTCAAAGAATCTTTCCCACCCGATACGCTCGGCCCATTCGCCCAGACGCTCGTATTTATTGGCATTGGCAGCCCAAACTTCGATCATTTTCTTGATACAACTCGTGGTCTGGGGCCAGCGCGGCGCCTCGTTGGGGAAAAAGGCCACAACGACCTTGGAGAACTTGGGTGCGCTGATGCGGTTGGACACCTTGCCGCCGGCCATGATGACGATACCGTCGCCGGTAGTGTCAGCCAACGGCATGGAGGGGCACATGGTGTAGCAATTGCCGCAGAACATACAGCGGGAGTCGTTGACGATAATGCTTTTAACCTTGGTGCCGTCTGCCAGCTCCACATTCCCAGGTTTGAGCGCTGCCGTGGGACAGGAAGAGATGGCCAGCGGAATTTCGCACATTTTGTCCAGATATTCGTGGTCCATCAAGGGCGGCTTGCGGTGATAGCCCAAAATGGCGATATCCGAACAGTGTACCGCGCCGCACATATTCAAGCAGCAGGCCAAGGAGACGCGCATATGTGCCGGCAGCCGCATGCTTTTAAAATCATCAAAAAGCACATCCATGGTGGCCTTGACGGGACCGGATGCGTCCGTGGCCGGTGTGTGGCAGTGGATCCAGCCCTGGGTGTGGACGATATTGGTAACGCCGGCCCCGGTACCGCCGACGGGAAACTTGAAACTGCCGCCTTTAAACTTGCGGCTTTCAAGATCATCAATCAGCGGTTGGACTTTATCCTTGCTATCCACCATGAACTCGATGTTGTTGCGGGTGGTAAAGCGCAGGTGTCCGTCGCAATGTTTATCCGCGATGTCACACACTTCACGAATCAACGACACACTCATAAGGCGGATACCACCGACCCTTACCGTATATACCTCATCGCCGGATTCAGCCACATGCATCAGCACGCCGGACTGCAGGATCTCATGATACAGCCATGTGCCCTTGTTCTTTTTGATTACCGGCGGATAGAATTCATCATAATGCTTTGGTCCGATGTCGGTAATCCTGTTTTCCATTGGTTTGGCAGGATTGTAACCTGAAGATACAAATGCCATAATCGTTACCCCCTATCTCAGATGGTGTTTTCTGAATTCGTTGATATCGCGTTGGAATCCGCCCGGAACTTCATCTTCTTTCCAGAAGATATACGGATTGGTGCGTGGTGCCTGAACCATCCGCGGATCCGGCTTGAGGTTGCACGCTTCGAGCAGCCTCTGGAAGCCCTGACGTTTCATGAGCTCACCCAGACGCTCGCGGTTCTTGCCTTCTTCCATCCACCAGTCCCAGATATTTTCAATGACTTCCTTGATTTCGTCGTAGGGTTCTTCAACCTTGATAAACGGAACCAGTAGAGAGCCCATCTGGGCGCCGTCCAGGATAGGCGCCTTGGCACCCACCAGAATGGACAGCCCGCGGTCATTCCCGATCCTCAGAGCCCGAGGCATAACGGAGATGCAGTGCATGCAGCGGTTGCATTCTCTGTTGTCGATGGCAAGTTTGCCGTCGGCATACTGCATGCAACCGGTGGGACAAAGGTCGACTACCTCTTTTTTGATATCAAAGGGGCCCCAGTCCCGGCCGGCATGGGATCCGGCGTTGGGTGGAAACTCACCTCCGACATAGGCTGCCACCGCTTCCTGGTCGAGGCGGATATCATCTTTCCAGGTGCCGATAAAGGAAATGTCCGCGCGCGCAATGGATGCCACGCAGCAGTTGGGACAACCATCGAACTTGAATTTGAACTTATACGGAAAGGCGGGCCGATGGAGTTCGTCCTGATACTCCTGGGTAAGATTATAACAGAGAGCCTGGGTGTCGTAGCAGGCCCATTCACAGCGGGCTTCGCCCACACAATCGGAAGGGGTTCTAAGGTTGGAGCCGGAACCGCCCAGGTCCTGGTTCATATTATGGGTCAATTCCCAAAAGATCTCTTCGATCTGGGGTGTTGTGGTACCGAGCAGAATAATGTCGCCGGTGGATCCGTGCATGTTGGTAAGGCCGCTGCCGCGCAAATCCCAAATATCACAAAGCTGTCTCAAATATTCGCTGGTATAAAATTTGCCGCCCGGCTGGTTGACCCGTATGGTGTGAAAATGGGCCACACCCGGAAACATCGTGGGCTGGTCGCAATACCGGCCGATGACACCGCCGCCGTAACCGAAGACACCTACGATTCCACCGTGCTTCCAGTGGGTTCGGCCATGCTTGAAGGAAAGTTCAAGCACTCCCAGAAGGTCCTCACAGACATCCACTGGAATCTGGTAGTCTAATCCCTTTTCATTTTTTGCTCTTGCTTCGGCCTCTTGCTTGATATCGGACACGAAACTCGGCCACGGACCGCTTTCAAGCTGGTCCAGCAAAGGGGTTGCATGTTTTGCCATATCTTTACCTCCATTCTAATTGAAAAATTAACCATCCTCTTTCTCTTTAAAAAAGAATTTTCGCTTTTTCCTTCTGGGGCTGTTCCGGTCACCTCCTCTCATGATGTTGTCTAGCGTTTTGTTTCGAATAATTATATGTATCACACATAATGTTTTGAGCATCCAAAGCAGGAGATATAAAATTATTATTGTGTCTTGTCAATAGAAAACCATGGTCTTGGAATGCTCTGGGGCCGTTTAATTGTTAAAGTCTTTTTTGCACTTTCTCTTGTACTTAAAGCCTAAAAACACCCTCTATATTGTGCCATAAATCTATCTGCGACTACAAAGGTGCTTTACAATGTTGGGCGGCGGCATACAAATCATCTACGTGTTGTGCAAGATGCTGCTTAATAACCGCACGGTCCGGAGAGCGGGGATGATATTTAGCGACAAGGGCTCGATTCAACGCAAGCAGTTCCGCACGGGTATAAAAAGAGAGGTGTTGCTGGAAACAATCGACCAAAGGTTCCGCCATCAGGCTGCCGGGCGACTTCAAGGTCAAGGCGTCTAAAAAACCTTTCAAAGACTGTTTAACGGCAACGTTGTCCGACCATACTATTTCTCCGGTTCCGTCCAGCCGGTCGAGACGCATCCGCATCGCCAGATTCAGAAAAAAGACCAGCAGCGCTTCCAGCACAATTACAGGTTCCGGGCTTTGGGAGTCGGGACCATTGTTGCTTGCAAACATGGGACCGTATTGTCTTACGGTAACAAGCTTTACTTCGACCTTATCGTTTTGGCATTTAACAACAAAGTCGCCGGCGGCATGATGCCAGGAAAATATATGCTCAAACGTCTCGACATTGTAATAACCGGTAAGAACCATGGCAGCCTGCCGGTAAAGCTCCATGGTCTGGCAGGTTGTAAGAAAATAGTTGCCGACTTTTTGGTCCCAGACAACGATTTTTAATTTATCATCTGACGGATCGCGGGAAATGTGAAATTCGTTGTAACCGTCCAGCCATTCCCCCAAAAACAGTCTAAGCTCAAGGTTTGCGGCTTTTATAAAGACCCGACCTTGGCCGAAAACCCTGGGTAGCAACGAAAACGAAAAGGCTTTGTTGAGCTTTTGTAAAAGCCGGTATTCTCTTTGAGCGCAATCCTTGCCGGCGCTGGAGACGGCCACATTCAACACGAAAGAAACGGTCGACTCCGGCAACACCGTTTCAATGCGGGCCGGATGGTAAAATGCACCGTGTTTTTCAAGATAAATTCGAATTTCTTTTGTTTTTCTGAGGGTGACATCTTGACGAGTTTGTTGAGAGAGGGCCGACAAAAGTTGCCTGAAGCTGTCTTTTGTCAGAAAATCACGGACAGCGCAAAAATAGTCGCCATGGCTGATTGAAATGGCGTCTTGCTTGTCAGACGGTTTGCGGCTCAATGGGATGGGTGCCG
>JAQBHK010000390.1:0-3233 GCA_032127815.1 Desulfobacterales bacterium | reverse complement strand
TGAAAATTTCCGGAAAGCGTTCAAATGGGTTTCGGAAGAATGTAAGTTTAATCCGGGTAAAGAGATGAAGACACTCGTCGAGGAGGCCAGTCTGAAGTTCAATCTCTCGCCCAAGGAAGCCGATTTTTTAATCCGTACGCTGCTTGAAGAAAAATAGTATTTAAGTGTTTAGTGGTTGGTATTTAGTTTTTAGAGTCTTGAGGGTTGTTAATTACTGACCGTTGTGGCGGTAGTGTGGAGGGCCTGCCCGCCGTTTAGCTTGGAGGGTTTACCCGCCGTCATTGTGGAGGGTTTACCCGCCGTCATTGTGGAGGGTTAAATTGCGCTTGCTTTTATTTAACTGGGATGTGACACTATTTCTCTTTTATTGAATTGGTAAGTCAAGAAAACCAGATTCAACCACATACAGGAATTGGGAGGTGATGAGCAATGGCAAAAGAGATAAAGGAGAGGTTAATTACAGCTATTGAAGAGATTCCGGAGGGCAAATTAGGAGAACTTCTTGATTTTATGGAGTTTCTCTTGGAAAAGGAGCGTCGTAATTCGAAGCAAAGATTCGATCTTGTCCCAGGGAGGGATCCAATTTTGGAGTTTATAGGCGGCGTGTCGCACGGCTCTCTGGCTAAGAATATAGACAGTGAGCTTTATGGAGAGAACGTTTGAAGCTCTTTATCGATACTTGGGGTTGGCTTACACTGCGGGACAGAGATGAATCTCGGCATAAGGATGTGGAAGAGTTTTACCGTCAGTTTCGTGATCAGAATGGCATGATTTATACCTCGGATTACGTGCTGGATGAAACGATCACCCTGCTCTTCAGAAGGCTTCCTTTCAAAACAGCGAAAGGATCTTTGGCCAAGATAGATAAAGCCATCAAAGAAGGCTATCTGCAGGTGGAGTGGGTCAATCCTGAACGATTCGAAAAAGCGAAAGATCTGCGGTTGAAATACCAGGATAAGCCCAAGATATCCTTCACTGATCTCACTTCCATGGTGGTCATGAAGGAACTCGGTGTTAAGGACATTATTACAGGAGATGAGCATTTTGAACATGTTGGGATGGGATTCCAGCATAAGCCTTAGACTGTTGTCATGGCACATCATGCGTGAATAATCCCATGTCCCACGCTGTTCGAAGCTGTACAAGTAAAGACCCGACTTCCTGAGCCCGGCCTGGCGGAGTTAGGGATTACCCTCTGCCCTCCGACCTCGGACCTCAGCTCTTTGCCCCATGCGCTTATCCAGCAAACCGTCAACACATGGATCTCCGATATCCGTGCCCGGCAGAAAGCAATCCGAAACACAATTATCCTACGACTGAGCCGCCTTGGATGGCCTCAGGAGAAAATTTTGGAAACAGTGGGGTTGAGCCAAAATCGCGTGTCAAAAATAAGAATACTTCCCGAGGTGCTCTCCAACAAAATCGCGGCCGGCGAAGTCGTTGAGCGCCCGGCATCCGTTGTCAAAGAGCTGGTCGAGAATGCCCTGGATGCCGGCAGCCGCCGCATAATCATTGAAATTGAAAAGGGCGGCCGCTCTCTAATTCGGGTTTCCGATAACGGCAACGGAATGAACCGCGACGATGCCCTGCTGGCCACAGAGCGCTATGCCACCAGCAAAATATTTAACGACCGGGATCTGTTTGCCATCAGCACCCTGGGCTTCAGAGGAGAAGCCCTTCCCAGCATTGCTTCGGTATCCAGATTTTCCCTGGTGACAAAAGATGAAAATTCTGCGGTGGGGACCGAAATTGTAGTCCAAGGCGGCACTGTGAAAAAAGTTTCCGATGTCGGCGCTCCCACCGGTACCATGGTTACTGTGGGACAGCTTTTTTTTAATACACCTGCCAGACGAAAGTTTTTAAAGAGCGTCAATACCGAGATGGGGCATATTGCAGATACCGCCGCCGCCTTTGCCCTGGGCCGGCCCCGGGTCCAATTCAGACTTATTCACAACGGCAAAGTGCTGAGAAGCTGGCCCACGGCCTCCGATTCTGTTGACCGGGTCGTTGATGTTTTGGGCAAATCAATTGAAAACGATCTTCACAGTATAGAATTTGAAGACGGTGCCGTTGCCGTTACCGGCTGGGCAGCTTCTCCCGGTGCTGCGCGCAGCACCTCCCGGGGGATCTACATATTTGTCAACGGCCGGCTGGTTCGCGACCGGGTCGTCCGGCATGCCCTGATGGAAGGATACGGTAAACGCTTGATGAAGGGGCAGTTTCCAATGGCGGTTCTTTTTATCAAGGTCCCCTATGACCAGGTGGACGTCAATGTCCACCCCGCCAAGCACGAGGTGCGCTTTGCCCGGCAGAAAAGAGTGCATGATGCCGTGGCCGGGGCCGTGGCCGGGGCCTTGCGCTACGGCGACCGGTCTGCATGGATTACAACGCCGTCGATGTCAAGCCCGCCGGCAGTGGAGCAGCACCGCATTGCTGAGCCGGAGCCTGTTTTCGGCAGAGGTGAAAAAGGAGCGCTGCACTTTAAGAGCGCTGCGCTTGAGGATAGAGGAGCGCTTCGCTTTAGGGAGAAAGAAGATGCGGCTGCCGAGCAGACTTCGCTTTGGAAGGAAAGGCGGTTTGGCGATTTAGAGGTCATCGGGCAACTGCACAACACCTATATCCTGTGTGAGTCTGCTGACGGGCTTGTTATAATTGATCAGCATGCCGCCCACGAGCGCATCCTTTATGAGCAGCTTAAAAAATGCTCGGCGGCCTCCACCATGGCGGCCCAGAGACTTGTTGTGCCTGAAACCATTGACTTTGGATACCGGGAAGCGCAGATTCTGGAAAAACTGATCCCGGATCTAAAGGAACTGGGTCTTGAGATCGAGCCCTTTGGCGGCAGTACCTTTGTGGTAAAGGCTGTCCCGGCCCTGCTTGCTGATAGAGACAGCAGACCCCTTGTGATTGAAATCGTGGAGAAGATGGCCCAGATCGGTTTTGCGCCCGGTCTTGACAAAGCGATTGACGAGTATCTGATCCTGATGGCTTGTCACGGGGCTGTCAGGGCCAAACAGCAGCTTTCCGATCAGCAGATCAAGGCGCTTTTAAACCAGTTAGACGAATGCGACAATCCCTCCAACTGCCCCCACGGCCGGCCGACCTGGATCAGGTGGCCCTTCAAGACACTTGAGAAATCGTTTAAAAGAATAGTTTAAAAATTTATCACGAAAGCGCGAAAGAACGAAGACACGAAAGTCAGTTGTCGCACTAATGAAGGCATCTACAAAATG
>JAQBHK010000389.1:0-2704 GCA_032127815.1 Desulfobacterales bacterium | reverse complement strand
TGTCTGGCGGTTGACACATCCGCAAAGCATAGGCTTGATACTGATGAGGAATCAGAAAACTTATTAACATTATTATATAAAGTTATGATGGAGTATATATCGGTGCGCTTGCGCTTATCAAACGAAAAACTGATTGAAGCCAAACAGGAAATTGCAAGATTGACAAAATGTATGCCTGCAACAAAACCAAAAGATCAAAAAAAACAAGCTGCTTATAAAGAGTTCTTATATACGGGGATCATAGAAACGGCAACCGGAGGTTAAGATGGGTAATGAATATCTTACTTATAGATTTGGATTTATGACCGTGAAAAAAGGATTTGCTACACCAGAGCAGGTTTCCAAAGCTTTAGAGATTCAGTTTGGTGAGAATGTAAAGGCAAAAAAGCACAGACTAATCGGGGAGATTTTGGTCGACATGGGCCTTATGGACACATCTCAAGTCAACCAAGTGCTTGAAAGCATGTTGGAAAAACCCCTCCCTTTGTAATTCCATATGAGAAATGCAAGGCCATACGTAAATCCATTGGTTTAGCCTTTGACCACACCTATCGGTCTCAATTTAGCCACCTTTAACGAAATCCCCGCGCCATGGACAACCTCAACAACCTGAGAAACATCTTTGTAGGCTTCAGGCATTTCCTCGGCCAGGGTGGCTCTGCCGGTCCACCGCACGATGATGCCCTTATCTTCGAGCTCACGGTCGATGGCTCTGCCTCTGCTTGCTTTTTTGGCGGCTTTGCGGCTCATAACGCGCCCGGCACCATGACAGGTTGAGCCGAAGGTCTCTTCCATGGCCTTGGGGGTGCCGACCAGAACATACGAGGCCGTGCCCATGTCGCCCGGTATAATAACCGGCTGCCCCACACGGCGATAGTCATCACTCAGCACTGCATGGCCGGGCGGGAACGACCTGGTCGCTCCTTTTCTGTGAACACAAACCAGCCGCCTTTTGCCATCGATGACATGCTCTTCTTGTTTTGCGATGTTGTGACACACATCGTAAACCAGCTGCATGTTAAGATCTCGCGGGCCGACACCAAGCTCTCTTAATATTATTTCACCAGACAGGTGCATCATAATCTGTCTGTTGGCCCAGGCATAATTGGCGGCACAGGCCATGGCATTATAATAACGCCTGCCCGCCTCTGACTGAATCATGGCGCAGGCCAGCTGTCGATCCGGCAAATCAAGCCCTAATTTTTTGACATGTTTCGACATAAAGGCCAGAGAATCATCGCAAATCTGGTACCCCAAACCCCTTGAGCCGGAATGCAGCATCAGGGTCACCTGTCCCTCAAACAGCCCGAAAGCACGGGCAGCCTCGGGCTCATAAACAGCTTCAACCACACCGATTTCTAAAAAATGATTCCCGGAACCCAGCGTCCCCAACTGGTTGCGTCCCCTTTCCAGCGCTCTTTTGCTGATCACTTCCGGGTCGGCATTGGCCATACATCCGCCGTCTTCGGTATGGTCTAAATCCGATTCTTCTCCAAAGCCTTGCTGTACGGCCCACCTGCTGCCCATACGGAGAACCGTTTGTTCTTCTTTGATGGAAAGCTTGATGGACCCCTTGGAACCGACGCCCGCAGGGATACCCCTGAAAAGCGCATTTACAACACCTTCTAATTTTGGCCTGATCTCTTTTTCAACCAGTGACGTTGTCGCCAGCCGAACCCCACAGTTAATATCATAACCGACCCCGCCCGGAGATATAATGCCCGATTCCCGGTCAAAGGCCGCCACCCCGCCGATGGGAAAGCCATAGCCCCAGTGCATATCCGGCATGGCCAGTGATGCCTTTAAAATCCCCGGCAGCGTGGCAACGTTGGCCACCTGCTTTAAAGGCTCCTGCTGGTCAGCACTTTTTAACATTGCTGCTGTGGCGTAAATCATGCCCGGCACACGCATGGCACCGCTTTGGGGAATTTCCCAGCGGTATTTGTCTATCTGCTTTAATTTGATTTGCATTTTTCTATCTCGCATTTGTTGTAAAAATTAATGCGGCTTGGCAAAGAATGAATTAGATGGTTTTCAAATCGAGCCGCGGATTGTTTTTGCCTTAAAACAAAAGCTGATAACGACTTGCCGCTCCCCGTCCAAGCAGCTGGAGAAAATCTTGTTTGGTTAGCGTATTCAGCGCATATTGCACTGTCCGGCGCGGCAGCCCCGTCGCCGTTACGATATCAGCTACTTTTAAACGCTTCTCCGGACCGGCTTTAAAGCAGCTTAAAACAGCCAGCGCCGATTCAGCAAGCTTCTGTAAGCTTGTATATTTCTGGCGGTAAATTTCAACATCAGCCAGGGAAGATTTAATAACTTTGATAAAAAACCAGGCCAACGGCTCCAAATCATAATGTGCAGGGTCTGCTTGAAACTTGCCGGCCGAACAATGATGCAAAACCGTATAGTAGGGGGAGCGGTTTTGTTCAATATGGCGGTCAACGGCAATAAAAGAGCTGATACCCGTTAAATATTTATCCTGTGACTGTAAGCAAGCCAGTATAAAAAGGGCCCGTCCGAGCCTTCCATTGCCATCCTGGAAAGGGTGAATAGACAGAAATCGAAAAACAAACTCGGTGGCAACCAGCAGCGGCCAGGGATGTTTACGGATGGTATCATTATACCATTTAACCAGTTCTGCCATAGCCGTACTGGTAATGATACCAGGCGGTGCCGGATCTAAAACCACTCGATGTTCTCC
>JAQBHK010000388.1:0-3145 GCA_032127815.1 Desulfobacterales bacterium | reverse complement strand
TCTCAGGGCGCTAACAACATCCGTACTACTTATGTCATCCGCCGGGGTTAGGTCGGAATGAAATAAAAAGGCCAAGGCGGACGTTTCCGCAGTTTTAAAGCAGCCCCATGCCAGGTAACATCTTTTTTTAGCCCGGGTTAGAGCTACGTAAAGCAATCTAAGATTTTCCGCCAGAAGCTCATTTTGAGCCCGAATAATGTGGAGGCTGTTTTGGCCGGCGTCAAGATCAAGCACAATATTATAGTTTTCGGTATTGTCGTGAAATACTATTTCCTTATTTTTGATATACGATCCTTCCCATCCAAAGGGACAAAAAACAATTTGATATTCCAGGCCTTTGCTTTTATGGACGGTAATAATTTTTACGGCATGTTCGTCGCTTTCCAGACGCAGTTGATGCGTTTCTGATTGAAATGATGTTGTTTGTCTCTGTTCAGACAACCATCTTACAAGGCCGGTTGTCCCCAGGTTTTTTGCAGCCGATTCCTGATACAAAACTTCTATCAAATGGAGCACATTCGTAAGCCTTCTTTCACCATCTGCAAACGATAAAAGACGCCCCCTGACTTCCTCTGTAGCCATAAACCTGCTAAACATTCGTATTAAACCGTATTGTTGCCACAATTTGCAATATTCCCTGAAGGCGCCCAGCCGTTCCTGCCACCACAACGGTTCTTGGGACTGCAAGTCGAGTTCTTGGCCCGCAACTCCCATCATATCGGTCACAAGGGCCGCCCGAAATAAGCGTTCATTGGCCGGCTCGGAAATGCTCGACAGAATTCTTTCCATCTCCCGGGCTTCATGTGAATGAAAAATGTTTCCTGCGCTGAAAAGAACGGAGGGAATCTTCCTGGATGAAAGGTGTGCTTTGATAATTTGTGCCTGCCGGTTTGTTCGAACCAGCACGGCAATATCTCCGGGCGTGATGCAATCTATCTTAAAAACAGCCTCTTTCGTCATATCGTTGGAAATAAGACGGGAAATTTCACCGGCAACTGCCGCCGCTATCAGTTGAACCGCCGCAGCTTTGCTCATGGATTTTGCTTTTTCAAATTCCAAATACCATAACTTTAAGGGTGCCTGCTCGATGACAGTATCGTTTTTTCCAACAGCGATGCCGTCCTCAAACGGGATTTCATCAAAGATAAAGGGTTTATTAACATTGGAAAAAATAGTGTTGATGGCTTTTATCAAGCCCGGCGATGAACGCCAGTTCTCGGTCAGCGTATATTTTACATCCGCATGGCGTGCCGCCTGCATGTACGAAAAAATATCAGCACCTCTGAAACTGTATATGGACTGCTTGGGGTCGCCGATCATAAACAGGATGCTCTCTTTTGAAGAAAAAAGCTTTGAAAAAATAGCATATTGGACCGCATCCGTATCCTGAAACTCATCCACAAGAGCTGCCTTGTATTTATCCCGAATAGCGCCGGCAAGTATATTTCCGCCTTTACTTTCAAGGGCTTTTGTTACCATTAACAAAAGATCGTCAAAAAATTGGATATTCGCAATTCTCTTTTTTGCCGCCAGTTCTGTCTCTGCAAATTTGAAACATTCGCTTTTAAGAAATAGAAGGTATCTTTCCATTTCGGATTCAAGAACAAGGCCTTTTTGATATAGCGCTTCACAGATATCGAATATTTCGTGGGAAGGTGCGGACTCTTTTTTGCGGGTAGCTGTTCTTATTTTTGCAGCGGTATAGTTCTCAAATTTTTTAAACAGGGGGAAACCTGCAAGTTTGGTATCAACGAACCTGTCCATGGCTTCCACCATGGCAACAATTGCCAGATCTCTATTGGAAACACCGACCTGTTTTGCCTCTGTTGTAAGACTGCCGTAAATCGTTCCGCTCAACACCGGAGACTTTAACAACCGTACCACCGCGGTGCGCGAAACCGGCCAAAGGTTTTTCAGTTTTTTGTAAATTTTCCTAAAAGCAGGCAGGCTTTTTAAAGCAGGCTGTCCGATATTCGGGATAATCTTAATTGCAGGCGTTTTTTTTTGAGCCAGGAGCTTTAAAAAAAAATCCGG
This sequence comes from Desulfobacterales bacterium, assembly GCA_032127815.1. Taxonomy (GTDB): domain Bacteria; phylum Desulfobacterota; class Desulfobacteria; order Desulfobacterales; family UBA11574; genus Desulfatibia_A. Next base: position 1,111 of record JAQBHK010000388.1, on the reverse strand, counting down.
TCCGGATATCATTTTAAGGGCGTAGCTTATAAATTCCGGCGGCATAGTGTACAACTGTTTTCGCCAGAAATCATCTGCAATTTCTTGAGTTAAAACAGTATGATCTGTAACAAGTTCGGTATCGAATAAACTTCGGGTTTCAAAGGCGTTCTCATGCAGAACCCGCTGGCAAAAACCGTGGATTGTAAAGATGGCGGCTTTGTCAAAATCAAAAAGCGCATCCTGAATCAATTCCATGGCCAGAGCCGGGTTGTCGTGCTTTTTTGCAAGTGTATCGATGAAGATATCGGTACTCGACCCGGTTGCAAAGGCCGATTTTAGCTGCAGAAGCTGATTGCGGACGCGGTCTTTAATTTCCGCAGTTGCCGCTCTGGTAAAGGTTACTACCAGAATTTGGTGCGGTGAAAGCTGTTCTTCTATTATCAGCCTTAAATACAGAGCGGCGATGGTATATGTCTTGCCTGTACCCGCACTGGCCTCAATCAGATTGGTTCCGATAAAAGGCGAATTGGCCAGGTCAAATGTTTTCATGTAGACTATAATAAGGATTAAAAACTTACGGTAATGGCCACATAAGGACCGGAGGTGCTATAATCTGCTTGCACATTGTCGGTATCTATATCAATGGTAAAAAGGCGATAGCCCCCGTGAATGTCGAGAAAGGGAAATGGTGTGTAGGAAATATCGGCCTGGCTGTCAAAAATTGTGCCGTCACCGTAACCGATACCCGCGACCAGCAGGCGGGCTTCCAGAATGTCGGCCAGAATACCCATATGGAGATTAAGCCCCAGCATGGGGATCGGGGCGGTAAAATCCTGGTTGGCGCTTTGACCAGCGGACGTAACACTGACGTTACCGTCGAAGAGTTTGACCTTGGCCACAAGTCCTAAAGAAAATCCTGCTAAAATGTTTTCCATATCCAGCAGGTCATACTGGTACATGAAATCGTAAACATCATATTCCAGGCTGGTAGTTACCAATGTATTGGTAGCAAAAGGCAACCCGTCAAAGTTAATGGGGCTGGCAAGAGTTTTAGTGCCTTCATAATCTGCACTGTAGTAGGAAAAGCTAAGATGATGATTCCCAAGCCCGCCGAATATTTCGATGACAG
>JAQBHK010000387.1:0-3069 GCA_032127815.1 Desulfobacterales bacterium | reverse complement strand
TAATAAAAGACAACCACATTGCAGCCTGCGGCGGTGTTAAAAAAGCCGTGGAACGTATGCAAAAACGAAAGTCTCATCTTTTGAAAATTGAAGTGGAAGTTTCCGACCTCGATCAGGTTAAAGAAGCTCTGGGCGCCGGTGCCGACGTTATCATGCTCGATAACATGGATATTGCGCAGATCAGGGAAGCTGTAAAGATAGTTGGCGGCAGGGCCATGGTGGAAGTATCCGGAGGCATCACGCAGAGCAGCCTGAAACAGTTGGCAGATACCGGTGTTGATATCATTTCTGTCGGAGCGCTTACCCACGCTGCCAGAAGCGTGGATCTGAGTATGCAAATATTTATTTAAGCTATAAAATCGCAATGCGATTTTATAGCTTAAATAAATATTATGATACCGATTCGAGACACAATCCCTTCCAAAAATTACCCGGTCGTTAACAATGCACTCATCGGCATTAATGTTGTTATCTTCCTGGTGCAAATGGCCCAGGGACCCGGTTTAGAGCGTTTTATCTATGTGTACGGCCTGGTTCCCGCGCGTTATTCAATCCCCAATGTTTCTTCCTACTTCAACTGGTTCCAGCAGGTTTTTGCCGTCATTTCCTTCATGTTTCTGCACGGCGGGTTCTGGCACCTTTTAGGGAATATGTGGTCTTTGTATATCTTCGGCGATAATGTGGAAGACCGCTTAGGGCCTTTTCGTTATCTGGGGTTCTATCTGATTTGCGGAATCGCATCCGGTCTTTTTCATCTTGTTTTCAATTTTCATTCAAACGTCCCTACTATCGGTGCCAGCGGAGCCATCGCGGGCGTCATGGGAGCGTACCTGATACTTTATCCACATTCGAAAATTTTGACTTTGATCCCCATCATTTTTATCCCCTGGTTTGTGGAAATTCCCGCCTTTTTCTTTTTAGGGTTCTGGTTTGTAATGCAGTTTATTGGTGCTGCCGGCAGCCAAGCCGGTGCCGGCGGCATTGCCTGGTGGGCCCATGTAGGCGGTTTTGCCTTTGGCATCATCTTTTTAAAACTTCTTGTTACATTGCCTGAAACCAGTGTCAGCCATCAAATACGCAAGCTCACTGCCAAAAGAAAGACAGAGCGACTGCAGGTTATTCGCCCCATTGGTCCGGGCAGCGATCCCCACCTTTACGGCACCATTGCTATCACATCCTTTGAGGCCTTGGCCGGCACCAGCAAACTGGTAAACATCCCCTGGGGGTTCAAAAAACGCCTGGTCAAAGTGGTCGTTCCGCCGGGAGTGAAAGAGGGCAGCAAGCTGCGGCTAAAGAGTATGGGGAAAATTACACCCGACGGTCAACGCGGGGATTTGTTTCTAAAAGTTGAGATAACAGGTATGGCGAATTTGTAAAAATTTCCTTTTTACAAACGTTTTAGGTTTTAAGTATTTGCAAATAATCGTATGGCAAGTTGTAAGTCAGGTTTAGAAAAGCATGGTATCTATGGTACTATTCTCTTGTCAAAGGTCTGTGTTTGCCTGTGTTTTATCAGTTATATCAAATGGTTTATGGTTGTTAGCCTATCGATAAAGCTTAAACAAGCTCTGCGCGAACGTAATAGTATGAAAATGGTCAAAGGCGATTGCAATATACCATGAAATTCTACCTTGACATAACAGCATTTCATGGTATTTTAAGATGATGATCCAGCGTCCATCTATACTCGCTGCCCTGAACAGTGCCCTTGCCCGCAGTCGCGTGGTCATCCTGGTGGGACCTCGTCAAAGTGGCAAGACCACACTTGCTCGTGATCTGCTTGAAGAAGATTCCGTCAACTATTTCGATCTGGAGGACCCTGCGGGCCTGGCACGGCTGGATGAACCCATGACCGCATTAAGACCACTGAAGGGCTTGGTGGTGATCGACGAGATCCAGAGGCGTCCGGACCTTTTTCCGGTGCTGCGGGTACTCGCCGACCGCAAGGGCACGCCGGCCCGCTTTCTCATTCTTGGCAGCGCCTCCGGCGATCTTTTGCGTCAAACCTCGGAAAGCCTTGCCGGTAGAATGGAGCGGGTAATCATCGGCGGCTTCTCTCTGGCGGAGTTGGGAGCCGAATCCGAACAGCACTTGTGGCTTCGTGGCGGATTCCCCCTCTCCTATTTGGCGGGCAGCGATGTCGATAGTATTGCATGGCGTAAGAACTTCATTCAAACCCTTCTTGAGCGTGACTTCCCTCAGTGGGGTGTACGCGTTCCGTCAGCAGCCCTGCAGCGTTTTTGGACCATGATAGCGCATTATCATGGGCAGGTCTGGAATTCGGCTGAACCGGCCCGCGCCCTTGGCGTCAGTGAATCAACCACCCGACGCCACCTGGATTTGCTTACGGACGCCTTCATGATACGCCAGCTTCAACCGTACCATGCTAACTTGCGAAAACGTCAAGTGAAGTCTCCCAAGATCTATGTGCGCGATAACGGGCTCCTGCACCAGTTGCTCGGCATCGATTCCATGAAGACGTTGCTCACCCATCCCAAGGTGGGTGCCTCGTGGGAAGGATTTGTCATCGAGCAAACGTTAAAAATCGAGCCCTATGACGAGGTTTTTTTCTGGGCTACTCATCAGGGAGCGGAGATCGATTTGATTCTGCGCCGCGGAAGTGAGTTGTTCGGTGTCGAGTGCAAGCGCACGGATTCACCGCGCCTGACGCCTTCTATCCGGATCGCCCTTGAAGATTTGAAACTGAAGCATGTATTCGTGCTCTATCCGGGAGTTCAACGCTTCCCATTGGCAAATCAGGTAGAAGCCGTCCCCGTTCAGACCTTAGCCGAAGGCGTGCCCCTGTTAAACGGACTGTAATGGGTCATTTCCGATAGTATTCTCGTATGTCAGGTTTGACTGAGGCTGTGGTTTGTCGGTGATAACAAAGGTTGAAATATTATAGACTTTAGGTGAATTTTAAGCAAGTTCTGCACAAACGTTATATAATCCTTTCACTGCTGATATAAATTAATCGGATATAGATTTTAACAACGCATCCCTTGCATCTGAGTAAAATTGGACATCAATTTTAGTTGCCATGTCATCGGAAAGATCAAAGAGTTGGCG
>JAQBHK010000386.1:0-10371 GCA_032127815.1 Desulfobacterales bacterium | reverse complement strand
CCGCATCATTACCATCATCATCATCGTTTTAGGAATCAGCGTATTAACCTATACGCTCGGTCAAGTGGCCAGAATCTTTGTCGAGGGGGAATTGAGAAGGATATTAGGGAGGAGAAAGTTGGAAAAGCAAATATCAAAATTAAATAACCACTATATCATCTGCGGGTTTGGACGCATCGGATCGATAATCAGCCGTGAGCTGTCTGATGAAAATATTTCCTTTGTGGTGATTGAAGAGGATTCAGAGAAAATCAAACAGCTTGAGGAGGATAATTTTCTATACCTGAATATGGATGCAACCTCTGAAGAAGCCTTACTTCAGGCGGGACTCAAAAAGGCCAAAGGAATTGTAACGGCTGTCAAGTCGGATGCGGATAATGTTTTCATCACCCTGACCGCCAAGGGACTGAGACCCGATATCTTTGTTCTGGCCCGGGCATCGGATGTGCAGAATGAGAGCAAAATTCTTAGGGCCGGTGCTTCGAGAGTTGTTTGTCCCTACCTTTTCGGGGGCAAAAGAATGGCACAAATCTTAAAGAAACCGACGGTGGTGGACTTTATCGATTCTGCCATGATGGATAGCCAGTTGGGTCTTAGAATGGAAGAAGCTGTTGTCGGCCCAGCATCCGACCTCATCGGGAAAACCCTTATCGATAGCCAGATTCGCCAGAGATTCGGTGTGGTTATCGTCGCCATCAAGAAGCCAACCAGCGAGATGATTTTCAACCCGACACCGACGGAAAAACTTGAATCCCAAGATATAATCGTTGTTATCGGTAAAAAGGAGGATTTGAAACGCATGAATGAGGTTTTAGGGTAATCTGACGAAAAAGGGAATCAGCACGTAAAGAGCAGAAATTATGAAATATGAGAAAGAAGTTACAATCCAAACCTACCCAACATAGTCCATCCGATCGAAATTGCAAAGGTAATGTGATACCATTAACGTATCTTTAAAATTGGTAACGATTCAGGTAGCTTGAAGTTTGGCAAGATTAGTGACGATTTTGTCCTTAAACGATCCACCCAACAGGTGAGGCTTTTTAACAAGTTGAGTGTATCCATGTGTTTAAAATGGTTATCTTTTTAATGTTCTGTCGCTATTTGAAACACTCAGTTTAGGATCAACTATGGTGTGTACCGCTCACCGAACGGAGCGGTTTGTTCGCAAATCATCAGATGTAACAGGCCGGGACATATTGTTGCACATATACTGTTGACACATATCCTGTATTCACTTATGGTGTGTAAAAATAGCTGAGGAGGTGTCATATGCCTAATATAACCATTTCAATAGATGAAGACCTGCTGAAATCAGGAAGGCGTTATGCTGAAAAACATCAAACGTCGATGAATGCGCTTATTCGAAAACTCCTCGAACAGGCGGTACGCTCTCAGTCCAAGGCATGGCTTGAAGAATGCTTCCATTTGATGGATCGCGCCGGCACCGACTCTGAAGGCAAACACTGGAAACGAGAGGAACTGTACGATGTCTAAAATATTCATCGACACTAACATCTTAGTATACTGCATTGACCATCATGACCCGGCTAAACAAAAAGCAAGCCGCCTTTTATTGCAAACTCTGGGAAATGATCATAGTGGTGTAATTTCCACACAAGTCATGCAGGAATTTTTTGTTGTCGGTACAAAGAAGCTTACCGCCGATCCGTTGCTGGTTAAAGACATTCTGCACTCGTTTGAAAATTTCGAAACAGTGATTGTTACCCCCGAAATTATAAAAGAAGCCATCGATTGCAGCATCATCAACCGCCTATCTTTCTGGGATGCTTTAATCGTCGCCACTGCTGAAAGTGCAAAGTGTGAGCGAATTTGGACGGAAGATTTAAACCACGGTCAGGTGATACGAGGGGTAAAAATAGAAAACCCTTATCGATAGCCAAATTCGCCAGAGATTCGGTGTGGTTATCGTCGCCATCAAGAAGCCAACCAGCGAGATGATTTTCAACCCGACACCGACTGAAAAACTTGAATCCCAAGATTATTCACAGGATTGGGTGATGTCGTGATCTCCATTACGTATCACAGGCATTTAAGGGCTTTGTGGCGCCAGGATATATATTCAGTTATCACCAAACTATCGCTTGCCTGTACCAACAGGCAGTATCAAATCAATATCATTGAAAATTCGTTAAGGCAATCGCAAATATTTTGGGGCTTGGTTTTTGATAGTGCAGACATCTTGCATTTTAGACATAATGGCAGGCATACAAGATGTGGGATAAAAAAAAGAAAGGCAGAGCGGTTACCACGGATGGACATTATGGAAGGTCGGACGTGTTTTGTGCTATTTTAAAGAGGCTTTGGTGAGCCCAGCCAACCCTGCCATCCCTAAGTTCGATCCGGTTCCAATTATCCTTTGTTTCGACAACCAACACCGTCTCTCCTTTTCTCAGCTTAAATATTATTTCAGAGTCAAATGTTGGAAACTTGCGAACACGGCCAATAGAAACCTTGCAAGTGACCATGTTATTAGTTTTTACGTATGGTTGTTCGGCATCTTTAATTAACGGCACTTCTCTTTTTCTCTTTTCCAACTCTGTATTATTGGATTCGGCGGCACTGCTTTTGGCCAAGAAAAGGTTTTGATGAGCCCAGCCAATGCGGTCGTCGTCAAGTTTTATGATATACCATTCACCTTCCTGGTGTATCAATTTAATCTGGTCTCCTTTTGTTAGCTTGTCAATTGTCAACGATTTTGTTGTGGGCCTTGCGCGAATATTGGCAAGGTAGTCTGTTATAGTTTCGATTCGGGGGAGATTTTTGCTGCTAACTTCAGAGGCGATATACTTTTCTCGCCAGGGTTTATGGGCTTTGTAGGATTTTAGTCGCGCTATATATTCAGGCAGTTCTGCTGTCTTTTTTTCGTTTTTTAGCAGGTTAATGACTTGTTTTTGGGTTGTTATTGCATTTTCGAATCGGCCTGCTTCGGCGTAAGCCGCAGCTAAAGTATCCAGGCTATGATTATCCGGATTAAGTTCTAGCGCTTTGGTTGCCATTTCTACGGCTTTAGTACCGTTCCGAAATCTGGCTTCCGGACAAACAGCTAAAGTCCAAGAGAGTTGATTGTATGCCTTGGCATAGCTCGGGTCGATTTGCAACGCCATGGAGTAATCAGCTATGGCCCAGTAATAGTCGCCTTGATAGAACCTGGCTTCTCCGCGGTAAAAGTAGGCCTTGGAGTAGCTTGGATTTATTTCCAGAGCCATAGTGAAATCAGCTATGGCCCTATCATAGTCGCCTTTGTAAAACCAGGCTGTCCCGCGGTTGAAGCAGGCCTCGGAGTGGCTTGGATTTATTTCCAGAGCCTTAGTGTAATCAGCTATGGCTCTATCATAGTCACTTTTATAAAACCAGGCTGTCCCGCGGTTGTTGTAAGCCTTAGAATTGTTCGGCATTAACTCTAAGGCTTTAGTAAAATCAGCGATGGCACTCTCGTAGTCACCTTGATTGAACCAGGCACATCCCTGTTTAAAAAGGATTTCGGCACTTTGCTCGCATTGTGCTTGACCGGGAAACAGCAGGCCAATGGATATAAATAGTAATGTAAATAGCTGCAACCAAATGCTCAGGCCTAATATGTTTTTTACCGTATTGTGCAATGGCATATGATTTGGTCCCAAAATTTTGTGACAATGGTAAGATTGTATAGCTGTATATCGTTCATATCTATACCGTAGAAGATTCCTGCCTCCATCGTGAATTGCTTCAAAGTGCAGATTCGGAACCGACATCATGAACGCTATCTTTTAATATGAACTCCGGTTAAATAATACCAGAGACCATTTTTTATTCATACCAAATTGTTGTGATATTCGCAATTTCAGGTAGGCAGCCGGTTATGTGATAACCATTCCAAAAGTTTAAATATCAATCATTTCAATAACCTGCGATAAGTCTAACTACGCAAACTAATTGTCCTACGACAACTGTTGTCATCAACTGTCCAATGGCAAGCTTCAGAAGGCCTGATGTCATTTCTGTATCTTCGATTTCTGATGCCCCCCTAAAGTGAATGTTTCTACTATCTTGATCTTGGCGATCGCCCCCGGCTGAGAAAGATAGTGCGGTTTATTTCATAAGAACTGCATCCTCGACAATTACATCATACCTGTAGCCGGAGCCAAAATCTTTGTCAGCGGCCAGAATTCCTTCAAGGGAGATAACGGCGCCTTTTTCCGCGATATCTGCTGATGTAACCACCAGATCATGCGTGTTTTTCGCTAGATCTCCGGTGCCGTCCTGAATATGGAGCCAGTTCTTTCCCATAATCTCAGGGTTTACCTTCACAACCTGCCCCTTTACAGTTACTTTCTGTTTGTTCAGGGAGGCTCCTTTCGCGAAAAGTTCACCAACCGTGTAACCGTTCTGAGCGGTTGACTTTTCGACTTTCAACTTGGTGAAAGAGACTGTCGCGTGGCTGCTGCTGCCGCCAGTTTGCGGGGTTAGGCCGTGAGCGGCGAATCCGGACCGGCTGACATCGGAGCCGGCCATGGTTGCCGCCTGCGTCTGAGCGTTCTTATCTCCGGCGGCTCTGATAACGCCGCTTGCAAAGATGATGGAATCAAATGTCCGGTTCAGGGTTTTACTGTTAAAATTTCGCATAACAGTGCCGCCCTTCAGCGCAATTTGTTCCCCGATCTCCAGTTGAGTTTTGGGAACGGCGGCCCAGGTTTCATTGCCGGCCCCATCATCCAAGCGGATATAGGTGTAGCTGCCGACGTCCAGCTTTTGCACCACTTTCCCGCTGCCCGCTGCAAGTTGCGGCGCAGCAGGGGCTTGGGACGATGTCCGGCCAAGTTGATCGGTCGGGGTCGCCGGTTCTTTTTCGGATGTAACATTGCCGCACGCGATCAACCCTGAAATTATAGCCAGGCCGGTGAAACAAACGCATATTTTCTTTAGGCTCATATATTGGATCTCCTTCTCTTTAAATGATTGATCTCCCTGCAACGGGAGCAAGACTCATATAACATCTAGTTTTATATATTTCACGGCTTTTTTGAAAACAAATCGGGGATAATCCGACCGGACAGGAAAGTAGTGGGGGATGTTGGTGCAGAAAGTTCCTGGCAATCGATTTCAATCTTTAAAGCTACGCTCATACGGGACATCGTACAGAACGTGTTTTATTTCTGCATTCTCTGCACGTATGTCCCGTATCATTAAAGCGAATCAAGGGCTTGCAGCAGCTTACTACGGCTGCACCCTCGACGCCACGAATCTGGCGCATCCTCGACTTTCGCTCAATTGTATTAACATGCCTTCATCCGAAAAAGAGCCATTATGAATGGAAAGTTAGTAGTTGACCTGCATCAGGAATAACCCCTGGGGCGGAGCTGTTACGCCGGCAAGATTACGGTCCTTTGACAGCAGTATCCTTTTAAAATCTTCCGGAGTGCTTTTCGCAAGTCCGACATCCACAAGGGTTCCCACAATATTTCGGACCATAAATCTTAAGAATCCGTCTCCTTCAATTTCAAAGATCAGATAGCCGTCATGATCTTTTACCAGATCCGCACGGATTACCCGGCGCGTGGTGTGCGCTCTGGGACTGCCCGCACCTTCAAAAGCTTTAAAGTCATGGGTGCCGATAATATGACGACAAGCGCGGCGCATGGCACTCAAATCTAACTTTGGGGAAATATGCCAAAAGTACTGCCGCCCGATGGCTGCGGGGAGGCGGCGATTTAATATTTTGTATTGATATGTTTTGCTTTTCGCATCATAACGGGCGTTAAAGGCATCGGGGACCTGGGTGCAGGCGGTTATGACAATGTCCCGCGCTAAAAGGCTGTTGAGCCCTCTTTGAAAAACTTTGTGGGAAAGATTTGTCTCGCATAGAAAGTTTGCCACCTGGCCGCGGGCATGCACGCCGGCATCTGTCCGACCCGAACCTGTCAGGGAAACTTTTGCACCGGTTATGGTCAATAATGCTTTCTCAATCTCTTCCTGAATGGTCGCCTCGGTTGCCTGGCGCTGCCAGCCATGATAGGCGCTGCCGTCGTATTCAATGGTAAGCTTAAAGTTTTTCAGCATGTTATAGCCGGTCACAGCGTATGTTCCCAAGCGCTTGCTCGAAAACATCATCCATCAAATCTTTATACTTTTCCAGCGGGTATTCGCTACTGCAAGACTTGCAGTGCAGATAAACCCGGCGTCAAGTTTTTTTAATGCACAGCTTTGCGCCGCATGCCGTACAATGTGCTGGTAATTTTTCCATATTGCAATTTGACAATATCGGCCTAATCTGTCAAATGAAATTATGACCTTTGACAAAGGGGGGTTAGTAAAGCATCCCCCGCAATGCGGGGCAGGCTTGGCCCAGAGAACCAGACTTTGGTTTCACCCCTTAGAGATGCACCTATCTCGAATGGAGTAAATTAAATTCCAAATATCAAACGAATAACAATGACCAAAATGGAGAAATTACAAATTACAATGACCGAAATTTAAAATAACAAATTTTGGAATTTCCTTGGAATTTGCTTGCCCGCCGTCTTTTTGGCGGGGTGCTTGTAGTTTGGAATTTCCTTGGAATTTGGTGCTTGCAGTTGGGAGCTTGTTTATTTTTTGCTTGCCCGCCGTCTTTTTGGCGGGGTGCTTGGAATTTGTGATTTTAGACCCAAAACTCCAAGGCAGAGCCGGATATCTCTGGCTTGGCCCAAAGGACAAAGTTTTTAAGGACTAAATAACTATGGAACAATTAGAAGTACAGGGCTTTAAAGCGGCCGGGATAGCCGCTGGAATTAAAAAAAATGGTAAAAAGGATCTTGGGCTTATTTATTCACAGGTGCCGGCCAATGCCGCCGGCGTCTTTACCCGCAACAAAGTCCAGGCAGCACCGGTAATCCTTTCCAGAAAACGGGTACAGTCAGGTATCTGCCAGGCGATTGTTGTCAACAGCGGTAATGCCAACTGCTGCACAGGAGATGCCGGCTTACGTGATGCCGGGGTAATGGCACGCTTAACGGCTTCAGGCCTTAAGATTAGTGAAGAGATGGTCCTGGTGGCTTCAACCGGTGTTATCGGTGAACCGCTTCCCATGGAAACGATTGAGGCTGCCATTCCGACAATGATCGATGCTCTCAACCCACAGGGCTTTGCAGACCTGTCCGAAGCCGTCATGACAACCGATAAGGTGCCCAAAACCGCTACCCGGCAAGGCCGTATCAATGGCAAAGGCTTCAAAATTACAGGCGTGACCAAAGGCGCGGGAATGATTCGACCGGATATGGCAACCATGCTCTGCTTCGTCTGCACCGACGTTAAAGCACCCTCAGAAGTTTTGAAAACGACATTAGTTAAGGCCGCAAAGCGGTCTTTTAACCGCATTAGCATTGATGGAGATACCAGCACCAACGATACGGTGTTGGTCATGGCAAACGGGCTGTCCGATGCTGTTATCCAAAGCTCCGATGATATAGCTATTTTTCAAAAGATTTTAGATGATATCCTTTTGGACCTGGCCAAGCAGCTGGTTAGAGACGGTGAAGGGGTTACCAAGCTGGTTGAGATCCTGGTCCGGGGGGCGGCAACAGAAAGTGATGCACGCAACATAGTAGAAACAGTGTCTCATTCACCGCTGGTCAAGACCGCATTTTTCGGTGAGGACGCCAACTGGGGAAGGATAATAGCCGCTGTCGGCAGGGCTGATGCCACTGTCGATCCGGATAAAATCGATGTGTATTTTGATGAAGTTCAGATGGTGAAAGCCGGTATGGGCTGTGGAAAAAGTGTTGAAGCTGAAGCTACCAAGGTCCTTAAAAAGAAAAGTTTTTCGGTAACCGTTGATTTAAACATAGCCGACGGGAACGCAGCCATACTGACCTGTGATTTCTCCACAGATTATGTCAGGATAAATGCGAACTATCGCTCATGAAGATCATGAAGCAACCCGCAACCCGTAACTCGCAACCCGTAACCCACAACCCGTAACCCGTAACCCGTAACCCGAAACATGAGTTTAATGCGACTGCAAAAATTTCTTTCGACCGCCGGCTTCTGTTCCCGGCGGGAGGGTGAAGAATATATAAAAAAGGGACTTGTTAAGGTCAATGGCGTTGTTGTTGCTCAGCTCGGCACCAAAATCGATCCTATAACCGATCATGTGGAAGTTAACGGTAAACCGATTGAGAACAAGCAGGATCTTGTCTATCTGGCCCTAAATAAACCTCCTGGATTTGTCACCAGTTGCAAGCAACCCGGTGAAAAAATCGTTCTTGATCTTGTAGATGTCCCCGAGCGGGTATACCCGGTCGGAAGGCTTGACAAAGACTCAACCGGACTTCTGATTCTGACCAGCGACGGCCGGCTCCATCACAGACTTTCACATCCTTCTTTTGATCATGAAAAGGAGTATGATGTTTCGGTAGCAAGACCTATTCCGGACAGCGCCCTCACCACACTGGCAAAAGGTCTCCCGTTGATGGGAACCAAAACAAGACCTGCCGAAGTCAAACGAATTTCCCCTCGACGTTTTCGCATCGTGCTGCAAGAGGGCAAAAACAGGCAAATCCGCCGCATGGTCGGAAAGGTGAGACACCAGGTTACCAGGCTTAAACGTACACGGATTGCAAATATTAAGCTTGGAAAGCTTTCCCAGGGAGCCTGGCGTCATCTGACGGCCAGGGAAAAGGAGTATCTTTTGAAAAAGCTTTAGGGCTCGCGCAAAACTAACTTCGCAGAATTGGCGCTCGGATTTGGTTCAGGTTTGGCTGATCCGAGAGAGCAAAACCACTTAAATAGCGAGCTATTTCAGGGCCAATTTTATAAGATCGGGTGCGAGTGAGGTATCAGCCAAAGATGGGCTGAAGCTAAGACGTAACAATATGAAGTTATTTTTGCGCGAGCCCTTAGCCTTAAGATCTGCTGGAACGGCATTAATTTATTAAGAATCATTTTGTTGCTTAGGCTTAGGCTTAGGCTTATGTTTTGCTATTTTCTTAAAACAAGTCTTATCTTTCCTGATGATGGCACAAAGCCTGGGATTATGAAGTTCTCTGCAACTATTGTGATTATATAGTGGGCATTCCGGATATTTTTTTGACATAGATCTATTTTCTTTCTACTATTTTGGATTTTCAGGTATAAACCTCTCCACTTTTGCCTTTTTTTGCAATTTCTCAATGTATAACTTTACTTGTTCCTGAACTTTTTGCTGCTTCATATATTGCGCAAGATCCTCTTTGATCTCCTCATAACTCATCGTGGAACCTGGCTTTTTGTCGACAACCTTAATCAGATGGTATCCGAACCTGGTTTCGACAATATCACTCACTTCTCCTGATTTTAGGGCAAAAGCCGCCTCTTCAAAAGGCGGCACCATTTGTCCCTTGCTAAAATATCCCAGATCTCCGCCTTTGGGACCACTGGGTCCTTCAGAATACTCTTTTGCAAGGGCTTCAAAATCTTCACCTTTCCCTAGCTTCTGCCGGACCTCTTTGAGTTTTTTATGTGCTGTTGCTTTCTGTTCTTCAGTTGCTTGAGGGGCAACCATGATCAAAATATGCATGGCCCTCACCTGTTCGGGCTGCTTGAACAAAGCCAGATTATTATTGTAATGAGCTTTGGTTTCATCATCGGAAACTGTAATTGTTTGAACAAATTTCGTATCGATAAATTGTTGAATGGCCAGACCTTTGGTTATCTGAAATTTAATCTCGGCTTCAGAAAGATTCATCTTCGCTAATGCATCATTATATTCTTTTTCACTTGGAAATCGTTTTTGCAATGCATCCATTTGCTTATCGATTTCTTTATCTTCAACTTTTATACTTTTATTTTGGCTTTCCTGATAAAGCAGCTCCTGGTTGATAAGACTTTCAATTATACCCTTTTTGACCTCCGGCAGTTGGGATTCGCTTAAAGATCTTCCTGTACCGGCAAATTGCCGGTAGGCACGCATCATCCCTCTGTCAAACTCTGCCTGTGGAATTACTGTTCCGTTAACAACCGCAACGTTCCCGTCTGAAAGCGGTTTTTCTACTGCAAACACCGATATCGCCATAGATACCAGACTTATCACTGTTAAAAGCACTAAAAACAATCTAAGCGGTCTTTTCTGCATCTAAATTTCTCCCTTTTATTAAACCACTACCTGCTAAAATAGGTAGATTTTTGTTCCGACAGAAAGTCAGTCGAAAAGTACTTGGACGAATTAGGTTCACCGTTCTGCGTTCTCGGTTAACCTTTGAACCTCTGAACCTTTGAACCCTGAACCTTTGAACCCTGAACCTTTAAACCCTGAACCTTTGAACCCTGAACCTTTAAACCCTGAACCTTTGAACCCTGAACCTTTGAACCCTGAACCTTGAACCGCTCAACCTAGGTTTATGTATTACAAAAATC
>JAQBHK010000385.1:0-9439 GCA_032127815.1 Desulfobacterales bacterium | reverse complement strand
AAAGCGCTAATCGATGGATTTTCTCCCATTAACACTCTCTTGTGCGACAAAGCGCGATAAGCGGGTTAGGCGAGGTGGCGGGCTATAATTGAATTTTAATGGCAAGGTAGGCGGGGTATTCTTTTAATTTTAATCGGCGGGGTATGAGCTGGATAAGCAGGGTAATCTCAAAACATAATTAAACTGACAACATAACTGCCTTCCATTAATTGTTTTGTGACAGATGTTAAAAGTTCATGATTACTTTAGCCAATCGCAGTTCTTGTGGCTTCAGAGGTCGATACTCAGTCTTCAGTTCATTTCTATGACACGCTTTGCGCATCCTCATCCGGCCAAAACCTAACCAACAGGGTTGGGGTTAAAACGATTGATTTCATATTTTACGCTTTGACCTTTAAATTTGAATTCCCCGCTGCTTGCAGTGCGGGATAAATTCAAATAAAAAAATTGTCTGTGCAAGATTCAGGTAGCACGATTTTATCAGGCCTTTGCATCAACCGGCAATCTTACCACAAATTGGGCACCCTGTCCGTCGCGGCCTTCCAGTGTTAAGGAGCCGCCATGTTTGCGGATGATTTCATGGCAGAGATACAATCCCAGGCCGGTTCCCTTGCCCGGCGCTTTAGTTGTGAAAAACGGTTTAAAAATGTCCTGACGGATCTTTGCAGGTATTCCCGGACCATTATCTGTGCATATAAAAGCAATCTGACCGATATCTTTGTCAAAACTGGTTTCAAGCAAGATGGTTGACATTTTATCGCCGGCAGCCTGGATGGCGTTTTGAATAATATTGAGGGCAACCTGGCCCAAATTGGCAAAATTGCCGCGGGTATCCGGCAGATTTTGATCGTATTTCTCGATGATTTCCAGATCATCATACTTATACTGATTGCAAAGTATCCTTAAGGCATCTTTGACAACCGTATTCATGTTTACAGCTTCGGAATATGTCTGTGTTTGTCGGGAAAGACCCAGCAGACTGGAGACGATCGATCTGGCTCGGCCGAGTTCTTTATCTGCAAATTTTAGATCATCTATCAAGTCTTCATCCGGGGGATTGTGTTGGTCCCATTGCGATAAATCCTCAATGGTTGACTGTATAAGGCTGGTGACGCCTGCCAGGGGATTGTTGAGTTCATGGGCCGCACCTGCAACCAACTGCCCGATGGCAGCCAGGCTTTCTGAGCAGATCAACTGCTCCTGCGTTCGTTCTTTTTCAACAAGGGCCGCTTTAAGATCTTGAGTCCTTTCTTTAACTTTTTTTTCAAGATCCCTGCTCAGGTCATGAATTTTTTTGTAAGATTGGGCGTTTTCAATGGCAAGCGCGCTCTGGCTGGAAAGTGTTTCCATAAGATCCAAATCTTCTGCGGTAAAAAGATCTCCGGAAAGTTTCTCGCCCAGAATTACGAACCCTTTGAGCGCATCTTTAACCATCAGAGGCAAGGCAATTTCGGCATGAAGCGCGTCCATATCAGCAAGCAATCCTGGTAATTTGTTAGAACCAATGTGTCGTTTCAGGTTCTTTTTGACGACCGGCCGGCGGTGGTGCTGCATAAATATTGCCAGGGGTGATTTTATGGATATGGAAGCGGATAACCTGAACAAACTGTCGTTGCCGCGCGCAGTATGCCTCACAAAACCCGAAGCGGCGGGTGCGTCCATTAAGAAAAGGGTGCAATATTCAACCTGCAATGCAGCGTAAATCGTCTCTATCAGCTGTTTTGCAATTTCATCGTGATCTAATACAGAGACTATCATTTGGCTGACAGCTTTAATGGTTTTTTGATAGTCGTATTTACCCTTGTAAAAGAGCCGGTCAACAAGGGCTTGAATTTTTGATTTTAAGGGACCGAAGACAAATGCAATCAGAAGAAAAAAGAGTATAGAAAAGTAAATCGAACCTGAAAAATCAAACTCTTTAAAGATCTTATCCGCTGCAATAATGATAAGGGCGTACATGCATGTCAGGCATGCCGTCAAAAGGGAGTAGATAATTCCCTTTTTAATCAAAACTCCCGTGTCGAGCAGATCGTGTTTATAAATGCCGACAGCAAAGACAATGAGAGGAATAAAGCTCGCATTACCGGGTGGATAGACGGAATAACCATGCAGTGGAAAGACATCCAAAGCATTCATCAAACCCATGATTCCAAATCCGGCAAACACATACTTGAGATTGTTTTTGCGGGCATTGCTTTTTTCAGTGCGGATCGCCTGCCAGATGAGTATCAGCACGTAAATGTTAACAAATAGAGAGGCAGCGTCGAAAAGCGGAAAGAGTAGGCCTGCTTTTGCAAAATAACCGAAAAAATGTTGCTGCACGGATACAATATAAAGGGAGGTCGGTGTTAAGCACATTAAAAAAAATGCATATGCATAGGCCGCGCAGATAAGCCATTTTCGCTTGGAAATGTTCAGATAAACATGAAAAAAATGGAGATATACCGCAAAGAGGTAAACAATAAAAAAATGATCGACGCGACTGATTAAAAGAGCCGTTGCGGCTGATTGGACGTTAAAGGCGAGAAATATGTCGATATAAAGGAAAGTACCCAGAATGCATATGATCAAAAAAAGGATGTTAATTTTTGTCCAGTGGCGGCGCAAAATTGTAATAGCGGCCAGACTGACAAAGCAGCACAAGGTTAATAATGGCGGGATGCTGTATGGATTCATTTTACGGATACGGGTTTCAATTTATGTGCCAAGCATTGCTTTATATTTTAGAAATATCTTAAAGGTTAATATATCAAGAGGTTATGAGAGTTTTTACGTTTAGGCCAGTTGTTTGTTGCAAGTGGATGGAGCAAGAAATGCACAAAAAAATATGCAAACCTGCACAATTTTTTGTGCAGGTTTGATGATTAGGGCACTGGGTACGTATTGAATTGCAATCCTCACAAAAGTGGTTTCAAAACGGGGTCAGGTCTTCATTCTTGACAGTTTTCAGCACAATGCGAAGAATGAAGCCCTGACCCCGTGGCTGTTTATGGAGATTTGAGATAGGGCGGATTCACCGGAAATATCAAGAATCTTAAGCGTTTAATCGGGTCTGTATTTTGGGTATCCGCATCCCTGTGGGTATTTTCCAGACCCCAAGCACGAGTGCCGCTGCACCTATCAGCAGATCCACCGTAACCGCTCCAAGATTTCAGGACCGCTTTTCGATCGCATCGACATCCACGTGGAGGTGCCGGCGGTACCGCACAGGGATTTAATGGGAGGGACCGCGACCGAGCCTTCCAAAGCATCCGCAAGCGTGTGGCCGCAGCCAGAGGTATCCAGTCGGAACGTTTTAAACGAACAAAAATATATTGCAACGCCCAGATGATCAACCGGCACATTAAAAGCCACTGCCGGATCGACGAAGCCTCCGGCAATCTCCTTGAACACGCCATCGACAAACTGGGTTTGTCCGCCCGGGCCTACACCCGCATCCTGAAAATCGCCCGCACCATCGCCGATCTTGAAGGCGAACCTGACATCCAGGTCGATCACATCTCGGAAGCGATCCAGTACCGCACTCTGGACCGGGGAAAGCGTTTTGTCTGATTTGAGTTTAACGACCACAGCCCAAACCGTTTAAGCCCATCATAGACCGAATAATAAAATTATTAATGGTTATCAAATTCGATCTACCTAACCTTTATTTCGTTCCTGTTGTATTATCCTAAAAACTTTTTTAATTCTGACAGGAAACTCGCCATGGCGGCCGCATCAGACGAACCGCGGTCCGGAGTCAGGAGCCCGGCAAGGCCCGCCTGCTCAAACTTTGATTGGACTTCCCCGAATAACCGGCGCAATTCTGCCGCCTTCAGCAATTCGCTCATCGGCTGAGACGAGATCTTCAACACACCGTTCGACAGTATTTGCAGCCCGCGGAAAACAGGTGACCATGTTATCCATTGGGGCGGATTTTCAGGGCGATAAAGGAAAGGCGCTCTATGCTCCTTTTTCATGAAATACATTTTCATTCGACCCTCGAGCTTTGCCGGATGCACAAGCCCGGAACCCGACATATCCACGAGCGTGTACTGCACATTTTTCTGAGAGAATCCGGTCTCCCGGGCGATATGGCTCGGATGGGCCATATCGTGAGTCAAAAGGTACAGGACAGTTTAGGCACACGCATTTATACCAAAAAAAGCGCGTAAACGCAGGAGTGTACATGCAGGCATAACGGCATTAAATTGCCTTGAAAGCCCTCGGAGTTCAACCTTGCCGCGCTTAAAGCCGAACCGAAGGAAAGGGTGTCATCGTATGCCCCAAAGTCCGGCAAGGGCCCCTCTTGACTCATCTGGTTTGCTTGTGTGGGGTTTTACGGCGAGAATCAATACAGGCGCGTCTGATTACCAAGTCAAAGCGTGGTATCATTTTAGGTTCTCCTCGGTGTAGAGCGAAAGCTCGATCATGCGTTCGAGGAGTTGTTCGGGCGGGTATCCGTTAAAGTTCTTCAAGACGAGTTCCTTGGCAAAGAGCCTGCAAATGTAGCGAAGTTTCAGCGCTTTTTTGCGTGATGAAAAAACGAAGTCGCGGTGTCCGCTGTTGATGACGATTACGTTCTGTTCTTCCGAGTACTGAGATCTCCACAACTTACCGGGCTCGTATTTGAACGTGTAGCTGGGCAGTCCCTGGCGCGGCGTTGCCGGTTGCCTGGGTTCGGGAATCAAGGTGTCCGTTACCGTTATGATTGCTTCGGCGGTGCATACAATCTCTTTTTGGCGGATGGTCACGCCGACGCGACACAGTTCCGGATCGGAACCGGCCATAAAAGCTGCGATTTCTCCTTCACCGTTTTCGAAGCGCCCTCCACCCTCTATAATCCGCCACAAAAACGTCAAGTCCGTTTCCACAAGCCGGTGCGACCGATCGCGGGGCAAAGCGCGCAGGTTCTTTGATTTTCCTACAGGTACAACGCAGGAGGCCGGCGAAATCCTTACGCTGTGCAAGGGACCGGCGTAATCGAAAAACTTCTTCTGAGGATCATCAGATGCCGGCTCAGATTCCGACGCTTCTTCTTTTCCTATCAGCAATACCGGCGCAGACGGCTTTTTACGTTTCTTGGAAATTTTTCCTGCTTTCATGTCGGCATGAATGTCGAACCAATCGTACTCTTCTTCGGGAAGATTTAGCAAGGCTTCTCGCAACGCTCTTTGTACGGAACGCAGAATGCGCTTGCTGGCCTGTTCCTCTTCGGCTTTTTTCTGCGCGATGATGATCCGGGAACTGCAGCAGATATCTCATGCTGCACAAAGAGGCAGTGAACTAACCCGGCAACTGCTCACTTTCAGCCGCAAGGTGGAAAGCAAAAAACTGCTGATCGACCTGAACCGGGAGGTGAGACAGGCCCAAAAAATGCTGCAACGCACCATTCCCAAAATGATCGACATCGAACTTGATCTGGACGAAGACCTTAAAACCACCGATGCCGATCCGGCTCAGGTTGAGCAGATCATTATGAACCTGGCGATCAATGCCAAAGATGCCATGCCGGAGGGCGGCAGACTCATCATCAAAACAGAAAACACAACGTTCGATGAGGAATATTGCAGGGCTCATTTGGGCTCAAGTCCCGGCGATTATGTACTGCTTACGGTTGCCGACACAGGCCACGGTATGGACATAGAGACTCTGGAACACATTTTTGAGCCCTTTTTCACCACTAAAGAGATTGGCCGGGGAACCGGCCTGGGACTGGCAATTGTCTATGGCATTGTCAAAAGCCACCGTGGTTACATCACCTGCCATAGCGAATCCGGCAATGGAACCACCTTTAAGGTGTATTTTCTGGCTTTGGAGCAGGAAGCAGAACCGGAAGAGACAGAGACCAAGGCCCCCATAAAAGGCGGCACCGAGACGATCCTGCTGGTTGATGACGAAAAAAGCATCAGGAATCTTGGGAAACAGATGCTTGAGAAATTTGGATACACGGTGCTTACAGCCGTTGACGGCGAGAGTGGTTTGGACCTTTTCCGCAGGAAGCAAGACAAGATCCATCTGGTAATACTCGATTTGATCATGCCGGGTATAGGCGGCAAACAGTGCCTCGCAGAAATTCTCAAATTAAACACACGGGCAAAAGTAATCATTGTAAGCGGATATTCTGACAATCTCCCCACAAAAGAAACCTTCGAAACCGGTGCCAAGGATTTCCTCGCCAAGCCTTATAAGATCAGAGCAATGCTCCAAGCCGTCAGAGATGCATTAGATGAATAAGATACGAAGCCGTCCCCGGTCTCCGTTGAACTAATGCTGTCGTATCAATGCACTGCAGAATGCAGACATTGCATGTACGCCTGCGCACCGGAGTCGAAAGGAAGCGGGATTAAAACACAAGCAACGGCAGGCTGGTGGGTCTTTTATCCTTTTCGATGGGTAGAAATATAGTCCTTAATCCCTTGTCCGAGGGTGTCGATCATACCTCGAAACCGCTTTTCATCCGGTTCCAGAAGCGTGAGCCGGAAGCCCTGTAGCTTAGTGCTAAATGATGTTAAAGGCACCACACAGATTCCTGTAGCGGCTAATAGATAGTAGACAAACCGTTTGTCCGGCTGAATATCGTCGGCGGCAGTGAGTTCTTGAATCATTTCACGCACGGATCGGTTGGAAATGGGGAGGATTTGTTGTTTGTTCAGACAACCGTCTTCAAAGGCCACACTCATATAAAAGGCGCCATTGGTGCGATTAACCATCACACCGGGTATATCTTTGAGCCGGTCATAGGCGATTTGTGAAAATTTTTCGTAGCGCAGGCGGCGGTTTTCCAGGTGTGCCGGATACTGATGGTGCTGCATAATGCGGGGCAGCGCTTTTTGGGGCAGCGTAGTTGAACAGACTTCCACCATTTTGGCGTTGAGAATGCTCTGGATGTAACTTTTAAACTGGGGATCCCTGCGGGCGTTATACACTTCGATCCAGCCGCAGCGGGAACCGGGCCAGGGAAGCTCTTTTGAAATCCCTTTCATGGAGATTGCAGGAACATCACCGACAATAGCAGCCAGCGGCAGGGTCTTTTGGCCGTTGAAGACCAGGTTCTGGTAAATTTCATCGGCGATAATAAAAAGATCAAACTCCCTTGCAATATTAACAATTTCCCTGAGTAGACTCTCTGGATAAACAGCCCCCGTGGGATTGTCGGGGTTGATCAGCAAAATACCTGCTACGGCAGGGTTATATTTCACCCGCCGGCGCAGTTCATCGGTATCCGGGAACCAGTGGTTGTGAGGATCCAGAGGATAACAGACCGGGGGCAGTCCGGCATGAGCCGCCTCGGATGAAGAATGCGTGGTATAAGTGGGTGAAGGAGTTATAACCCGAGCGGTACGGCGTAAAAATCCGTATACTTTCGTAATGGCATCTCCGAGGCCATTAAAGAAAATAATATCTTCCGGAGTAATGCGGCAGTGGCCATTGCCGTTGTCGTTGTTCAAGTCCGCCAAAAACTCGCGGGTCTCTAAAAGTCCCTGAGTAGGGCAGTAGCCGTAGCAGTCGTTTTCCATGGCAAGCCGGGCCACAATTTCTTTCATCCAGACAGGAATTTGCTCGCCTTTGGACACCGGATCGCCGATGTTTTCCAGATAAACAGGAACTCCAAGCTCTTGGAGTTTTTCGGCCACCCCTATGATATTGCGAATCTCGTAAGTCAGTTCTCCTGCCCCGATGTGTACAATTCCCGTTCGCATGCTAAATAATCCTCCTTATATTTTACAATTTATAGCGATTCTCATAATAAATTTGTAAAAAGTGAAACGTAAAATGTAAAACGCCTACATTTAGTACATTATGAGGCAATATGACATAACATTTAGACTTTCCACGCTTAACTTTCTACTTTTTACGGAACTATCAGCTCTTGAAATAAAAAAGGCTGCATAAAGCTTGCAGCCCTTAAATGCAAAAGGGCTGCAGGTGGTCGCCCGCAGCCCTGAATGATTTAGTTGAGAGAAATTAGATCATTTGCTCCCCTACAGGACCGCAGGCCGCCCGGCCGTAGCGGCCGCAGCAGCGCTGATAGCCGACCGTGCATACAAGGTCCTGTAAAAAGGGGTAGTCATTTTGTTGCTCCTCTCATTTTTCTCGAATCTTTAACCCTGGTTGAGCGTTTAACATATCTATCGGCAGGTGTCACGCAATAATTTAGCACAATTTTTTTAAAGTATTTGTCTTGTCATCTTATTTAGCTGCGCAAATAAAATCGTGTTACGATTTTATGGAACACGGCCATTCTGCTCAAATAGGGTTACAGCCTTCCTTTTCTTAAAATAGCGACCAGCAGCCATACTCCCATGATGGCGGCGGCTAAAAACCCGATAATTCCGATTAGAGATATTCCATAAAATAAAGGCGGGATGGCGGAGATAACGATCAGGGCCGAACCGATGATCAGCGCGGCGATAATGATTGAAAAAGATATGCGGTTGCTGATCTGGTCATGGGTTGCCAGCATGGTCTCAAGACCTTTGTGCTCCATCTGTATCGCCAGTTTCTGCTGCCTGATCAGGCGCATGATATCAAGCATATCCTTAGGAAACCGGTGCACAAACTGCAGCATATCAGATCCCAGCTTGATAATGTCGCCGGCAACCCTGCCCGGATAAAACCTGGCTAACTTTACCTTTTCGATAAATGGAGCGGTTTGCCTTATCATATCGAAATCCGGGTTGAGCATGAGAGCGACCCCCTCAATAGTGGTCAGCGCTTTCATCATCAAAAAAATGTCCGGCGGGACGACCAGGCGATGGCGGCACACCAGTTCCAGCAGGCGGTTGAGCAGTTTAGCTATTTCAATATCCTTAAGGGGCTTGTAAAGATGCTGCCCCATGAAATCAGCCACATCTTTTTCCAGAAGGCGAATATCCGGTTCATGATCCCAGCTGGTCAGCTTGAGGAGCACCTGGACCGCCCGTGATTCGTGCTGATGAACCACGCTGTCGATAAGATCGACAAATTCCTCCCTGGTCTGCCGGTCGATAGAATCCGTCATGCCGAAATCCAGCAAGCAAATTACGTTGTCCGGCAGGACGAAAATATTGCCCGGATGAGGATCTGCATGGAAAAAACCGTTCTCAAATACCTGCTTCAAGAAAAAATCAGCCCCACGAACGGTAATGAGCTCCCGGTCATATCCGGCCTTATCGATACGGTCAATGTCGGAGATTTTTATACCTTCCATAAACTCCATTGTAAGCACCCGCTCGGAACTTGTATCTCTGAAGACCTTTGGAACGTATGTGCTGGGATCGGCTAAAAAATTCCGCCCAAACCGCTCCATGCTTGTCGCTTCAATGGTATAATCGATTTCCTTTTCAAGCGTCCTGGCAAATTCCTCAACAATTTTCACAGGACGGTAGAGCGACATCTCCTCGATATTACGTTCCATCAAGGTTGCCAGATGGAGCATAATCTCAAGATCTACTTCTATGATCTTCTTGATGCCGGG
>JAQBHK010000384.1:0-3330 GCA_032127815.1 Desulfobacterales bacterium | reverse complement strand
CGAATTCTCGGCCAAAGGATCACGAGCGGTATTGTCAATGTAAAATATAAACATCTTGCCGACCTTAAGAGGGTCAAGCTCATAGAAGCCGGGCACCCCCTGCCTGATAATAACGGACAACGCGGTGCCGGTGAAATTCTAAATCTTGTTCAAAATGCAGAAAACAAAGACCTGGTGGTAGCTCTTATTTCCGGAGGGGGATCTGCTCTACTGCCCCTCCCCTTCCCCGGACTCAGCCTGCAAGACAAACAGGAGACCATCAAGGTGCTGCTGGCGTGCAGTGCCACCATTCACGAAATAAACACCATCAGAAAGCATACTTCCATGTTAAAGGGCGGCAGGCTTGCACAAGCTGCCTACCCGGCTGCAATTGTTTCTCTGATACTTTCAGATGTTGTTGGAGACGACCTCGACGTGATCGCCTCCGGCCCGACGGTCCCGGATTCAAGCACCTTTGTCCAATGCATGGAAATTTTTAATAAATACAACATCATCAACACATTACCTGCAAGCGTTGTGACTCACATTCAAGCCGGAGCTGAAGGGGAAGTCCCTGAAACCCCCAAGGAAGGAGATCCGGCATTTAAAAATACACGCAATCTAATTATCGGAAGCAATATGGATGCCATTATGGCCGCTGAGCAAAGAGCCAAGCATCTTGGGTACAACGTCCTGGTTCTTTCTTCCATGATCGAAGGTGAAACAAGGCAGGTAGCCTATGTTCACGGAGCCATCGCCAGAGAAATTATCAAAACCGGCAACCCGCTTGCCCCACCGGCCTGTATTCTTTCCGGCGGTGAAACCACGGTAACCCTAAAAGGAACGGGGCTGGGAGGACGAAATCAGGAGTTTGCGTTGGCAGCAGCCATAGATATCGACGGCAGTGAAGATATTGTCGTTCTCAGCGGCGGCACAGACGGCACAGACGGCCCCACGGATGCGGCCGGAGCGCTGTCGGATACTACTACTATGAAAAGGGCCGCTGCCATGGGATTAAATCCTTACCATTTCCTTTCAAATAACGATTCGTATCATTTTTTTCAAAAATTAGGCGATCTGTTTGTGACAGGTCCCACCAACACTAATGTGATGGATCTGAGGGTTATACTTGTAAAATAAATTGTAAATTTTGTTCTTTTTCTTGCAAAAAAACAAAAACAATCACGAAAACACGAAAGATGGAAAACGCGAAATTTTAATATATTTTTCGTGCTTTCGTATTTTCGTGGTTTCGAGATAAATAATTTTTTGGTTATAGCTTATTGAAGTTAGAGACTATTGGGGGGAAAGTGATATAAGATTTTGAATCAATCAATTATGAAAAACAATAAGCGTATTTACAGCGTCTCGCTGAATGCCCGCAGAAGTCCTCTGATTACAGTTTTGTGAACATTTGGGGGTGGGCCCAAGAATACGGCCTCAGTTGGGCCTGGAAGGACAAGCTGGTCTGGATCAAGCAAACCAAACCACAAGTTTTATACTGGGCACCGGTCGGAGCATGGCAGGAGATTAACTTCATTGATGTTTTTAATGCAACGATACGCAAACCGGCCGTATTTACCCGGATGCCCGCAGAATTGGTTAAATGTTTGGAAAACAACCCTGGAAACGACCTGACGATCGAAGAAGAACGAGGCAACTGGGACTATCTATACCACACAATTGATCTAGTCGAGCTTACAGGCAAGCGTTTTCACAAGAAAAAGAATCTTGTCAATCAGTTTAGAAAAAAATACGATTATACGTATGTTCACTTAGAGTATGAAATGATTGCAAAAGCCCTGGCCATGCAGACCGATTGGTGCACCTGGCGTGACTGCGAGTCATCCGATATGCTTGCCGCTGAAAATCGTGCCATCGAAAAAATTCTCAGAAATTGGCGGAACTTAACAGGTCTTGTCGGCGGCGCTGTTATGGTGGAAGATTCGATGGTGGCCTATACGGTGGCAGAACGTTTGGCTAAAGACACACTTCTAATTCACTTTGAAAAAGGGAATCCGGAATACAAAGGGGTATACCAGGCCATCAATCAAATGTTTCTTGCAAACTTAACGGATGAATTTATAATCGTGAACCGCGAACAGGACATGGATGACGAAGGCCTGCGCAAGGCTAAACTCTCCTACAACCCGGTAGATTTTATCCGCAAATACAAAGTTGCGATTTCTTAAAATCAATGCCCATATCTTTAATCCAAACCTGGCAAATAATGAAACCTAAACTGATCGGTTTTAGGTTCAGGGTTCTGGGTTCAAAGGTTCAGAGTTTGATCCCCTCATTTCATTACCCCTATGGAATCGATGGTATAGTAAAAAAGCGCGAAGCGATTAACCCTGAACGCTGAACCCTGAACCTCCTAACCCAGACCGACCGATGTCCATTTTTTGTGAAATCCCTCAGTATATAACGGTCTACGGTCATTTTTATCTGATAAATGACGAGGTCTCCCTAAAAACACCTGGCTGCGTCCCTGATTTTTCCTTCCAGCCTGCTTTCTACATATTTATTAAGATGCGGGAGCATGGCATCCAGATAGCTTTCAATCTCTTTTTCAGTTGCAGTGGTGAGCGTCTGTGCAAATAAGCACTTGCGCTCACCTCCATTGTTTGCCGGGAGTCCGTAATCCTCAAGCAGGTTTTTAAGAACCATCTCATCATCAACATCGCTGTTTAGCGGGAAACGGGTGGTGATTCCAAAATTGTATGAAAAATCCATTGCTTTTGTAACGAAAGTTTCATTCCGTTGCAGACAACATGACCGATTTCCGGAACCGTTTGCCATGAAAACAGGAACCAGCCGCTCAACACAATAGATCACAGCGCGCGTGTGCATGGCGAGCGTGCAGGCCGTGCAGACAAGATTTTTACCGTTGTATTGCAGCATCAGTTCTTCACATTGATCGAGCCACAGCCTTTGAAAGAGCCTGGCCATGTCGAGTTCGACAAAACTGCTCTCGGGCACAGGCTCTGTGGACGGCGCTTGAGCCTTTATAATTTTTTCAGCGATTTTAAAGCGTTCAAAAGGAAAGGCCCTAAAGCGCGATGCCCCGTTTTGCATGCACAAAAGGTGTATCTTCCTCGGACGCGGAATATCCGGATGCCTGCCTGCCGCGGAAAGAGTATAAAGCGCAAGCGAATCAACGCTTCCGGAAAATAGAATGGCGAGTTCCTGTTTGCCCATGATTTATCCTTTCATCTCCTGCATTCGTTCTTTAAATGTAAATTTTGTGCTTTTTCTGGAAAAGCTCATCTATTGCCACCAAAACACCAAGTCACGAAGAAAGAATAGTAAATTGCAATAGATTCTGTTCTTTCTTTACGAGCCTTTATA
>JAQBHK010000383.1:0-3806 GCA_032127815.1 Desulfobacterales bacterium | reverse complement strand
AACCTCTAAACCTCTGAACCTCCGACCTCCGACCTCCGACCCCTGAACCTTTATCTTCAGACTGCCAGAAAATCAACAATATAAGCCTCTTTAACTTTACCGGTTGACAAAGCATTGTTGACTCCCTCAAGAATGTATTTTTTAAGTTTATCCACGGGGGGAAGCTTGCCGGTCTTGTTTACTTCTTCTCTCAATAAATCGTAGATGACTCCTCTGAGCAGCTCTCTCTTTACCGTCATTTCCTCCGCTATGGCACTGTCCATCAATCTGAATACAATATCTAAAGATAAATATGCAAATTTATCATTATCTCTAAAAGGAATAACAAAAGAATCAAATACAAGCGAGCGCCCGGCCATAACCGGCAATTTGATCGCCTGAGGCGCTTTTTCTTTTTTATTTTGCAAAGAAAGATATCCGGCCCCCGTCAGTAAGCATAGCCCTATCGCCGCTGCTATGAACAACTTTCTTTTGCGCTTATATTTCTCCGCAACAAATATTACTAACTTATTTTTGCCTTTATACTTTTTCTTTGGATCTTCAGCATCCTTCTCTTTCGATATTTTTCCATACTCTATTTCAGATTCCAGCTCATCTCCGGAAATCGGCTCGTCTAATTCGCCTGCGGAAATCTGTTCATCCAACTCATCTCCGGCAACCAGTTTGTCCAGATCTTCCTGGGAAAGCGCCTCGTCTAATTCGCTTCCGGAAATCGACTCATCCTGCGCATCTCCGGAAATCAGCGTATCCAGCTCTTCCTGGGAAATCAGCTCGTCTAATTCACTTCCGGAAATCGACTCATCCAGCTCATCTCCGGAAATCAGCTTGTCCAACTCTTCCTGGGAAAGAGATTCATCTAATTCGCCCCCGGAAGCCGGTTCATCCAGCTCATCTCCGGAAATCAGCTTGTCCAGATCTTCCTGGGAAAGAGATTCGTTATCTCCTTTTTTATTTGCCGCAGTCATTATTAACCTTCATTATAGGATCGAAGTTTAGCCCTTAATTTTATGATTACCTTTGAATGAATTTGAGATATCCTCGATTCTGTTAGATTCAATACTTGGGCTATTTCCTTTAACGTCAGTTCATCAAAATAGTATAAAGACATAACCAGTTGCTCTTTTTCTGAAAGTTTAGCAAGAGTTTTGGCTATAACCTGTTTCAGTTCTTTTCTTTTTAATTTATTAAAAGGTGAAGAAACATCCGCAGTCTGGTTGGCAAGCTGGGAATCAAAACAGTCCGGCCCTGTTCCATCCAGGCTAAATAGGCCGATTCCATGTGCCCGTGTTGTCATTTTATGATAGGAATCAAGATCAATCCCCATCTTATCGGCGACTTCAGCATCGTCCGGTTCCCTGCCAAGCCGCACCCCAATGGTTCTCCTGACCTCCTCTATCTTGTGAATATCTCGTCTGATAGACCTGGAAACCCAATCCATTCTTCTTAATTCATCTAAAATCGCCCCTTTTATCCTGAGAGTTGCATATGTCTTAAACTGCGTTCCCTTACTTGAGTCATATTTATCAATTGCATCGAACAGCCCCATGATCCCCCCACTGGTCAATTCTTCCTTGGATATATTGGGGGGTAGCCTAATCGCTATCCGGTCAACAATCTTTTTAACAAGGGGGGCGTATTCGAGAATAAGCTCTTCCCTGGATTGTTTGTCCATGTTTTTCCGACCTACGCGGAAATTTTGTTGATATCTATCAAACCCGGCCTTCATTATCTTAATCCACAGCTCCGTCTATCAGTCTTTTCCAGAAAAATTTAATATTTCCGTCGTTTGGCCTTCCATTCATGCGGCTTAAAAGGGATTTAGCCAGCCTTTTAAAGCTTTGGCTCGATGATGCTTCAGGATAACAACATGTGACCGGCTGCCTTTTGCTTACCGCTTGATACAAACATCGATCCCAGGGAATAAATCCAACATAGTCAATGGATATATTTGCCATAAATTTTGCAGCAACCTTGGTAAGGTGTTTGAAAACAGATTGCGCCTCTTTTTCGTCTTTGACCATATTCATCAAAATACTAAAATTTTTGGTTCCGTGCTGGTTATGCATAACCTTCATAAGGGCATAAGCATCGGTAATCGATGTGGGTTCCGAAGTTACAACGACAATTCTCTCCTGAGCCGCCAGATTAAAATATATTACATTGGAGGAAATTCCGGCACTGGTATCAATTAACAGAATATCAAACCTGCTATTTAGCATATCAAATTCATTTAAGAGATTGATTTTATGACCTTCGGAAAGATGAGACAATTCCTGGACACCGGAGCTGGCAGGTATGATGGATACACCTTCGGGACCTTCAACAATAATCTGAGATAGCTCTTTATCGCCCCTGATGACATCTTCAATGGTATACTTTGGATTGATCCCAAAGATAATATCAATATTTGCCAGCCCCAGATCGGCATCAAAAATCAAGATTCTTTTCCCCATGCGCTGGTAGGCGACAGCCAGGTTGCCGACAACGTTTGTTTTGCCGACGCCTCCTTTACCGCTGGTAACGGCAATAACTATAGGGCCATTCATTGCTGTATTTGATTTATCTTCTCGATAGGTTGTAAGGTTGTGAATCTTTCCGGATTCTTTTTTAACAATATTTCTCAAAGGGGTAGCCTGATCCATCATTGTTTCTCCAATAACAGGTTTACGATTCTGCCTCTATCTGCCTGCTCAATATCATCCGGCACATTCTGTCCGGTAGTAATATAAGAGACCGGCAAATTGAATTTAATGATCTGGTTTATAGTTGAACCAATCCTTTCTGCTTCATCTACCTTGGTAAATATATAGCTCTTAAAATTTAATGGGCTGAAATTGACGGCGGTTTTGTTCATCTCGGATTCGGTGGTTGCAACACTCAGAAGCAGGTGGGAGTCAATCGCCAAATTGTCGGGCATCATTCTCGTCAACTCCTCAATCCTGGCCCTGTCATACTGGCTTTGCCCGGCCGTGTCGATTAAGACAACATCCCTGTCTTGCAGCTTCTTAAGAGCAAAAAACAAATCTTTTTTCTTAAATGCCTGTAAACAGGGAACACCCAAAATATTGGCATAGGTCCTAAGCTGTTCCATGGCACCGATGCGATAAGTATCTATTGAAATTAAACCTACCTTTTTGTGCGCTTTAAACATAAGCTGAGCAGCTAACTTTGCAATGGTAGTGGTTTTACCTACGCCGGTTGTCCCAATAAAAGCCGCTATTTTCTGTTTCTTATCGGTTACATCAAACGGATCTTTTGTCTGTATGATCTTTGCAATTTCATTGACGACCTTTTGTTTGACATCGTTCACCCGTCCGGCATGCCCGTTGAATGCTCCGGCCCTTTCAAAAAAAAGCCTTGCATTGTAATCACTGACCCCGTTTGTGATCAGTTTTGCATAAAGATTGAGCAAAGCAGGGTTTGTTATCAGTTTTTCCAAAATACCGCCGGATTGATTCAAAAGGCAAATCATCTCTTTTATGCTCATCAGTTCTGATTTCACTTGACCAAACGGATCACTATTTTCGTTGAAACTATCACCGCCGGCCGATACAGCAGCGATTTCAAAAAGATTCCCTGCATCGCTTTGCGTTAATCTGCTCGTGGAAATGATCATTGCATTAGGTCCTAAGGCCTTTTTTACTTTGACGGTAGCATCCTTAATTGTCTTGGCTCGAAACTTTCTAACCTGCATTCCTGTTCAAGAACATGATGAACTCCAGGAACTGCTATCATCGGGGCCCTGTTCTTTGTCTTCTGTCCCCAGTCCTGATGTTGCAGAACATCTGAGCTCCCACCAGGATGTG
>JAQBHK010000382.1:0-10509 GCA_032127815.1 Desulfobacterales bacterium | reverse complement strand
AGCAGAAAATCAAACAGGTAATACTCATTCTAACCACGAAGACCACAAAGGGCACGAAGTAGAATAAAATAAAAAAATCTTCGTGTTTCTTCGTGTATTTCGTGGTAAAAACTTTTTACCATAAAAAAAACACAATTTCTTGTTAAGGGACTAAAAGCTGCATATCACAAAAATTAGATGTGGAGAAGTCTTATGAGCCCTCGTTATCGCTTTAATCGCCTGGAAATTGCCGGTTCCCTTGGAGATATGGGAACCCTGCTGCCCATGGGCATAGCAATGATTCTGATCAATGGCTTAAGCCCCACGGGCATGTTCTTTTCCATCGGTATATTTTTTATTATTTCAGGTCTTTATTACGGCATTACGGTTCCGGTCCAGCCCATGAAAGTCATCGGCGCCTATGCCATTGCAACCGCCATGACATCGTCCCAGATTATGGCTTCGGCCGCTTTAATGGGCATTTTTCTTTTGATCATCGGCGGAACCAACGCAATTACGCCCATTGGCAAATATACGCCCAAAGCCGTGGTCAGGGGCGTGCAACTTTCCACCGGCTCCCTTTTGATGGCCCAGGGAGTCAAATTCATGGTCGGCACGTCCAAATTTCAGCTGATACGACAGGCGGCTGAACCCTATCTGGCCCTGCAGTCTTTGGGACCGTTGCCGATTAGTGTTCTTATCGGCGTTGTCGGCGGCGCTTTAACGCTTTTGCTGCTTGAAAACAAACGGTTCCCGGCCGGACTGGTGGTCGTTGTGGGTGGAACTTTGCTGGGGCTGATTCTAGGCACTCATGCAGGCTTCGACAATCTCAAACCGGGCCTTTATTTGCCGGACATACTGCCCTTCGGGTTTCCCGCTCAAGCCGATTTTACTTTCGCACTTTTTGCCCTGGTACTCCCGCAGCTGCCTATGACCATAGGAAATGCGGTTATTGCCAACGCCGACCTGTCCCATGAGTACTTTGGTAAGGATTCCAAGAAAGTTACCTATAGGGCCCTGACTATCAGCATGGCTTGCGCCAATTTTATGAGCTTTTTGGTGGGCGGCATGCCCCTTTGCCATGGTGCCGGCGGTTTGGCCGCTCACTATCGCTTTGGAGCCCGGACCGCCGGTTCCAATCTGGTCATTGGAAGTGTTTTTGTGCTGATGGCGCTTTTTTTAGGCATTCATGCACTGGCCATAGTATATCTGGTGCCCATGGGTGTGTTGGGAGTATTGCTGGTCTTTGCCGGCAGCCAGTTGGCCCTGACCGTCATCGACATGAAAGAACGCAAAGACCTGTTTGTCGCCCTGCTGATGCTGGGCATAACCCTGGCCTCCAATCTTGCAGTCGGATTCATGGTGGGACTGGCTGTTGCTTACGCGTTAAAGTCGGACAAGCTAAACGTATAATTCATAATCACCGCTGAGAGGGCGGAAAGAAAACATATGCATCTCTGCGGGACAACGAGATAACTGGTTGTATTTCAACACTATTATTCTTTCGCAAAACTTGAGCTATTTTCTTTTGCCATCCCCTCAACGGCAAAAGAAATAAGATTTCACTTTGCGGCCTTTGCGTCTCGAGCGACTTGTCGGGTCGTAGCTCGCAGAGCGAAGCCTGAAGCGGGCGGTTAAATATGTATCCACTGTAATTAGTTCTTAATAATCCAAAAAAGGATCGGCAGCAGCAACGCGAGCATTATCAATATACCCGGTGTTGACAAGTACGGATGGTACCATGGCTTGCGTTCCAAGCGCGCTTTTTTGACTTCTGCCAGAAACCAGTTTCCAATCAAAATCGCCGCTACCAGCACAGCTATTATTTTTATCAAGCCTTCAATCTGCGGCACATTCCTCTCCTATTCTCTTTGTCCCGAATATTTCATCAATTTTATATGCCCTGTACAAACGCCTGCCGTTTTGGTACTACTATCTAGAACTTCTCATCTCGCCTCCAGCGGGATTCATTTGCATGACACTTAACGAAACAAACCATTGATTACCGAAAAAATCAATAGACAGAAATTTTTTTCCGCTGCACTGAGCGGTATACTGCTGACGCTCTCCTTCCCCAAGGCGGGCCTATTCTGGCTGGCCTGGTTTGCCCTGGTTCCTCTGTTGGTCTCCTTAAGAAGCCTTGCCCCGAAAGACGGATTTGTTCTGGGGTTCTGCGCCGGGCTGACTCACTATCTAACCCTGGTTTACTGGCTGGCAAATACTATGAACACGTACGGTCACCTTCCCATCTATTTATGCCTCCCCGTCCTGTTCCTCCTGGCAGCCTATCTGGCGCTCTATGTTGCTGTATTTTCAATGTTTATCAGCCGGTTGAGCCCGACGCCCTTCATATGTTTTGCCACAACCCCGTTTTTGTGGGTTGCTTTAGAATATTTGCGCACATTGCTTTTCACAGGATTCCCCTGGGAGCTGCTTGGATATTCTCAATTTAAAGTGCTGCCGCTCATACAGCTAGCCGATATATTTGGAGTTTATGGTATCTCTTTTTGTGTTGCACTAGGAAATGCCGCACTTTTTTTGGTATTTTTAGCCTTAACGCAAAAAGACTGGCAAACAAAGATGGTTACCGGGCGTTTGGCTGCCGGGTCGCTCTTTACTTTCGCCTTAATCTTCGGCCTGGCCTGGTCATATGGAACATGGCGCATTCAAGCTGTCGACGCCGCGTCGTCCAAGGCCCCTGTGGCCAGGATTGCAATTATCCAGGGCAATATAGACCAGACCATCAAGTGGGACCCGGCCTTTCAGCAAGCTTCGACCCTAAAATATATTAACCTGTCTGTGCAATCGAAAGCAGACCGGCCGGATCTTGTTGTATGGCCGGAAACCGCCACGCCTTTTTATTTTTTTACACAATACCAGGCTTTCGCAATTGGTTATAAAAGGGGTTCAAGATACAGGGGCAGACGTACTGTTCGGCAGCCCTTCATTTCGTCCCGGCAAAAATAGTATCGAGTATTATAACAGTGCCTACCTGGTAGGGCCCGGGCCCAAGGTCTACGGGCGTTACGACAAAGCTCATCTGGTTCCGTTCGGAGAATATATTCCCCTGCATCAATGGCTGCCGTTTTTAAACAAAATGGTGGAGGGGGTCGGTGATTTTCGCCCGGGCAAACCAGGCCAAACAGTTGCGTGGAAAGATTACATCATAGGGATCCAGATCTGTTATGAAATAATTTTCCCCAAACTTTCCAGGTTGATGGTCCAAAACAATGCGGCCCTGCTGATAAACATCACCAATGACGCCTGGTATGGCAGATCGAGCGCTCCTTATCAACATTTTTCCATGGCAATATTTCGGGCGGTGGAGAACCGGCGCGCCCTAATCAGGGCGGCCAATACAGGCATCAGCGGATTCATAGACCCTGCCGGCCGGGTCATCGCCTCCACCCATTTGTTTGAAGATGCCTTTATAACCCGTCCTATGCCGATGCTGCACATATCAACCTGGTATTCTTGCACCGGAGATCTGTTTGCCATCCTCTGCCTGCTGGCAACTCTGGCAGCCGCAATATATTCTTTTATTCGCCATCGCAACGCTCCCCGATTCACCATTGATTTTTTTAAACTTTTCATTTAAGGTCGGGCATTAATTTACCGGTACGGCACGATCTAAACATTTTATACAAGATGCCCCATGTCTCTACAAATAGATAAGAATGCTAAGAAGGGCTTTATCTTTTTGAGGCTCCCGGAAGTCCAACTTGAGATCACAAATTGTGACCTCAAAAAGCGGTAAAATGAGTTTATCGAAAAAAGCGTAAAAAACTATAATAAAACAATTATACCAGCATAATAGAAAGTTGTTTATATGTTTACGGGCGTCCTGGAAGTTCCTCCGAACGCCCCCTGTGTTCATCCAATTATAAATTAGAGGTGTAAAAATGTCGGACTATTACCAAGAAAATTACAAGGCATATGACCAAAAAACGTTTTCAATCGATCCGTCATCGTTTTTAGAGCCCCTGGCCCAGAGCCTCCCGCCCGAGGCGTTCATCCTGGACGTGGGATGCGGCAGCGGCCGTGACCTGCTCTGGATGAAAGAGCGGGGTTTTGATGTGATCGGTTTTGAGCGGTCTCCGTCTCTTGCGGAGCTTGCAAGAGACAATGCTGAATGCGAGGTTATCGAAGGGGATTTCGAGACATACGATTTTTCTTTAATCTTTGTAGACGCCGTCATGCTTGTCGGTGCCCTGATTCATGTGCCCCACGAGAGATTTTCAAAGGTTTTTGAAAGCATTACATCGGTAGTCTCCAAGCATGGGTGTGTACTAATCACTTTAAAAGAAGGCTCAGGGTCCCGCACAGATCCGGACAACAGGGTCTTTTATCTGTGGGAGGACCAAAAGGCCCAGGAAATGTTTGAAACCCTCGGTTTCAAGGTCCGTGCCTTTTCAAAAGCTGTTTCCAAAACCGGCAGCGGGGATGTCTGGATGAGTTATGTTCTGGATAAGATCGTATAAAGGGGATGCTTTCTAAATAATACAATTGCGATGAGGTCAATTTTAACAAATAAATCAAGGGTTAAGACAGAAACTTATGATTTTATGTGCGTCCCGCAGTCCGATTGTCAATAAAAAAGTTCCCTGTTTGGGAACTTTTTTATTGACAAAGTTTTGG
Source organism: Desulfobacterales bacterium (assembly GCA_032127815.1). Lineage (GTDB taxonomy): Bacteria > Desulfobacterota > Desulfobacteria > Desulfobacterales > UBA11574 > Desulfatibia_A. The sequence goes on along the minus strand of JAQBHK010000382.1, from coordinate 5,892 downwards.
GAACCGCTTAAATTATGCATGTAATCAAACGAAAAACCCTGATCGAATTTTTTCAGCAGCCAGGGTGTCAGGATGCCAAGGGACCTTTGGAAGCATGGTACTACGAAGCTAACCATGCACAGTGGGCATCCCCGGCAGAGGTAAAAGTTCAGTATAGATCTGCCAGCATTCTCAAGGACAATCGGGTCGTTTTCAATATCGCAGGTAATAAGTATCGATTGGTGGTCAGAATCAACTATGATTCGAAAACCGTGTTTGTGCGCTTTATTGGAACGCACCGAGAGTATGATAAAATTGATGCGGAGGTGATCTAAGTGATTAATCGCCTGATAAAAAATGAAGAAGATTATGATATGGCGCTATCCCGCATTGAACAGCTTATGGATGCCAAACCCGGCACCGCCGAAATGGATGAGTTGGAATTGCTGACCGCGCTTGTAGAAATGTATGAAGAACGTCACTTCCCTATTAGCCCACCTAATCCCATTGATGCGATAAAGTTCCGTATGGAACAGCTAGGGTTAGGCCAGAAAGACATGGTTCCTTTCATCGGGACTAAAAGCAAGGTGTCTGAAGTCCTGAATGGGAAACGCCCGCTTACCCTATCCATGATGAGATCGCTCAACAAAGGTTTAGGTATATCTGCCGAGGTGCTGCTGAAAGAGCCAGGTGCAAATTTTCCGGACGACATACAGGACCTGGAATGGTCAAGATTTCCATTGGTTGAAATGGCAAAACGCCGCTGGATTCCGGAGGTGGATGACATACAGGAAAAGGCCGAAGAGTTGATACGCGGTTTTATTGCACAGGCCGGTGGATTGCAAACTGTCTCAACGATATTTTTACGCCAGGGGAGAAGCGGAAGATATAATCTTAAAATGGACAGATATGCCCTCATCTCGTGGTGCATTCGAGTGCTGACGCTTGCCCGAAAAAACCCTATGAAAACTAAATATATTAAAGGCACAGTCAAATTGAACACCTTGCAGGAAGTTGCGCGGTTGAGCTACTTTGACAACGGCCCCTTGCTTGCCAGAGAATACCTTGAAAAACATGGGATTCATCTGATTGTGGTTCCCCACCTCCCAAAAACTTACCTCGACGGGGCTGCCTTCCTGTTGCCAGGCGGGACTCCGGTCATCGGCCTAACGCTTCGCTATGATAGAATTGATAATTTCTGGTTTTGCCTGCTGCATGAACTCGCCCATGTTTCAAAGCATCTCTCGCCATCCGAACGGATTATCGTTGATGATCATGACCTCCGAGGAAGCGAAGTCGAGATGGAAAATATAATCGAGAAAGAAGCGGATGAAATGACCCGTGATGGACTTATTCCTAAAAAGAGTTGGGATAGAAAGCCGACCAAGAGCAAGACAACGACCTCAGAGGTGTATGCCTTGGCGGCAAAACTAAAGATTCATCCCGCAATCATTGCAGGCAGAATCCGGCATGAGCAGAATAACTATAAACTGCTATCCAAGCATGTCGGCAATAATCAGATTCGAAAGCACTTTGCCGAAAGCTTTACTACAGGGGTGTTATAAAAGAGAGTTGGGAGCATTGAAGGCCTGCCTGTTGGTACTTTTCCAGATTTATCGTAAAACCATTTAAAAAGCCCAACTGAACAAATGGGGGCGGAACACAGGAATACCCTGATATAATAGATAAGTCGTTTTAAAAAATGCGTCAAACAAGGCCTTAAAAGGGCATTTCGGTGGCCTAAAAGCGCTGTTTAAGACGGGGCCTATTTTAGGCTTTTTTTGCGTTATTATAGTTAGTTACCGTGGCCAGACCCCCAAACGGCAAACCAGTGTTTTGCGGAGTAAACGTGCGATTCCTGACACAACAATACAACATATATGTTGTATTGTCTGCCATTGACCAGAATGTGTCGCCATCTGAACTCAAAGGAGTGAAATCATGAACAAGAAGAAACTGATTAGAGGGCAACTAAATGCCTCGCTCCAACGTCTTAGCCCTCTACTTGACGTCAGAGCACCTCCGAAAGGTTGGATTCGGGCTATCCGTAACGCACTGGGGATGACTGGCGAGCAATTAGCCAATCGACTCGGTGTCGCTCAGCAAGCTGTAGCGCGTATCGAGAAAGAAGAGTTGGCGGGCTCGATCACCATCAAGACCATGCGCCGGATCGCAGAGTGTCTCGATTGCGTATTTGTCTATGGATTCGTGCCACGCACAAGTCTGGAAGAGACTGTCGCCCGTCAGGCGAAAAAAGTCGCGGCCCAACGCCTTACCCAGGCTTCTCAAACCATGGGCCTGGAGCACCAAGCACTCAGCAGGAGAGAGAATGAGCAGGCCTTGTCGGATTTGGTTGATGAACTCATGCGTACGCTTCCTTCAAATTTGTGGAAGAAATCATGATTGACTTCAAATATCCCGCGGGAGCTACACCCATTGATCCGGATGAGGCGGAAGGCTTGCTGCTTACCCACATAACGACGCATGGTGAACTGAATCGATGGGAACAAGACAACATCGTTGAGGCGCTGGCTTGGATAGACAAGACAAACCCAACGAATATTCTCAACGAACAGTTCATCAAAAAGTTGCACAAGAGAATGTTTGGTAATGTCTGGAAATGGGCGGGGCAATACCGTCAGTCTGATAAGAACATCGGTGTATCATGGCATCAGGTTCCGGTGTGTCTCAAAAACATGTGCGATGATGTTCCCGTATGGATACAGACCCAAAATGAATCCCCTGAGGAAATGGCTGTGCGTTTTCATCATCGGCTGGTGTGGATTCATCCCTTTCCTAATGGTAACGGACGCCACGCACGGCTCATGACAGACATTTTCATAGAGAACGTCCTCCACGGCTCACCGTTCACTTGGGGCAAACGGGATTTGTCAAATCCAAGCGGTCATAGGAGCAGATACATCAATGCTCTTCAAGAGGCGGACAATGGAAACTACGGTGCCCTCCTGGAGTTTGCAAAATCGTAGAGAGCATCCAAAGATTACCAATAGTGACATCAATCTGATGACATATCTGCTAGTCGAGCAGATGGAAGAAAGGCAACTGAGTATTCGCGTAGCGATGATCTCAAGGCTTTTTGAGCCGCTCCTCAAGCCCCCTTGGCGCGGCGTAGCTGTGTATAGTCGGCTTGGCACGACAAAGCTTCAGCGAAGGCGGCCGAATGCTTTCGCGGGGCGCTCCCATATCCCTCCTTGGGCGCTCCTCCACCAACGCCACAGGCGCTACATCAGTACCCAGCATCCCGCCTGCCCGGCGTAGCCTGAAGGGCGAAGCCTGGGTAATCAGTGATCAGTAAAAAGTTACAAATGACAACCGACCAGCGACAACGGACAACGGACCTGCATTTAACCCTTGATTTTTTTAAACATTTCATTGAAGGTCAGGCAGTAATTTTCCGGCACGGCACGATCTAAACATCCGACATAGGGGGCCATATGGCTCTAAATATAATCAAAGCCCTTCTTAGCGCAAGAATGCTAAGAAGGGCTTTATCTTTTTGAGGCTCCCGGGAAGTCCCCTGAAAATCCTGTAGCTCCTGTCAAACAACAAATAAAAAAGTTGAATTGTATTGCCCGGATACCAACGCCTGATTTTGTCTTTCTTTTTTGCCGCCTTTTTAATATAATAGAATTTAGGCGTGTTTTTAGAATATTAGAAGATAGGAGATAACAATATGGAAAGCTTGAAACAAGAGGCCATGAACGCCATATCTAAAATGCCGGAAACAGCGGATATTGACGATATCATGTACAGACTTTATGTGATCGATAAAGTTAGAAAAGGCAAGGAAGCGGTTCAGCAAGGCAAGGTCATATCGGTAGAAGAATTAAGGGAAGAAATAAAATCATGGTAATATGGTCAATACCGGCAAGGAACGACTTAAAACAAATTTATGATTATATTGCCAAAGATTCTAAATATTACGCAACAAATGTCGCACAAAATATTTTTTAAAGATTCCCTGCAGCCCCGCTGAGCGGGATTTCCGCTACGCTCCATCAAGCTCCTTGCAGGGAATCTTAGACTGTAAGGAATTCTATCAATTTTTTGATTCGCTCGCATTCCCCCGCAACAAGCTACGGGGAATAGGCTCGCTGTGCAGTTCAAAAGCCGAAATTTTAAGTGACTTTCCAGAAATTGGCCGAGTTGTGCCGGAAATCGGTGATAAAAATGTAAGAGAATTGATCATCTATTCCTACCGACTAGTTTATGAGGTCGTTCCAAATGGCGTCCAAATCCTCGCCATCATTCATGGCAAACAAGATTTTTCATTATTAGACAGAGATGATTTAGACCGATAGCAGTCTGCCTTTAGACAATCAAAAACAGCCAGAAACCAACAACCCGTAACGCGCAACTCGCATCAAGGCTCCTCAATCCGCTCCTCAAGTCAATTTTTGGACGCTCCTCAAGCCCAGAATGCTTTCGCGGGGCGCTCCTCCACCAACGCCACATGCGCTACACCCGCAACCCGCCTGCCCGGCGTAGCCTGAAGGGCGAAGCCTGGGTATCCAGTAACCCGCAACCCGTAACCCGATTCACCATTAATTTTTTTAAATATTTCATTTAGGGTCAGGCATTAAATTTACCGGCACGGCACGATCTAAACATCTTATACAAGGTGCCCCATGGCTCTACAGATAATAAAGCCCTTCTTGGCGCAAGAATACTAAGAAGGGCTTTATCTTTTTGATGCTCCCGGAAGTCACGCAGCAAAGAAAAAACAAAAAGCATACCGAAAAATAATGAGGGGTTAAGGCACGTTCTGCACGAACGTATTTGACACGCACTTTTGATTGTAACCTTTTTCCCTTCTTTCTCGTCTTTCAATATAAAACAAGCCGGACGATTTGTTGCATGACCTGAAAACAAGAGCATTAAAGCTAAAAAGGAGTAATCAAAATGTCCAAGACAATTCAAATTAAACTGACCAACAAAGCCTGTCAGGCAGGCTTGCTGTATGCCCAAAAACATTTAACGACACCACCAAAGGACGCCGTGATCAGTTGCGAAGGGATTTGCCTCAAAGGAGAGACCGCCCGGCGTGCGGCCAATCTGATCGCCCACCGATTAGCTCCCGATAAGGCTGTTCGAATATGCCACGGCGGGTTGCTGGAGATATCGGGCGGCATGAGGGATCTGGTAGAGAGAGCAGAACGCGTGTTAATAGTGGACGGATGTCCCATGGCATGTGGCACGCGCATCGCCAAAGGCGCTTTCCCGGACTTAAAGCCCGAAGTCGTTTTCTCTAACCAACTGTTCGAATTAGACGACAACCTGTTTGGGGTAGACGAAATGGCGGAGGCCGATATCAATGCCAACGCGCATGCAGTGGCTGAAAAAATTGCAGGAAAATACTTCGGCAACCAGCTTGGCTCCGGAGGCTTTAAAGATGAAGATGTTCTGCCTGGCGACAGGCCGGCGGCAAGTTCATGCGGTGGATGATCGCAAAGGTGTAAGGCCAGGAAATACCCATGACATGTAAAGCCATGCCATAGGAAATCAGGGCGTTGGATCATTCAGCCAGACTCGCTACGGTGAGAAGTAGCCAACTTCAATACCACAAAAGACGCTTTTCAAGATCACATTAAGCTGCTCGAAATCTTTATTAAGCAAACATGATTTAAACCATTAATCACGAATTGGGAGGTGTTTACTATGTTATCAAAAAAACAAAAAGAGACTTTTGGTGAATTTTGGAAATCTACACATTTGAATGATTTGCTGGATACAAAAACAACTGTAATAGTCCAATTAGCTACAGCAATGGCGCTAGGATGTTATCCCGGAATGCGTGATTTGTCAGACGCTGCCAAAAAAGAAGGCGTAACACAAGAGGAAATCGGTGCTGTGCGGGGCATAGTCATGGCAGTTTCTGCAGCCAAGGTTAAT